>CANKAJ010000030.1 GCA_947479645.1 Betaproteobacteria bacterium
CCGGGCAAGCTGAGCGCGTTTCATGAGGTGCTCGAACAGGCGCTCAGGGCCGATGCTCACCGGACAAAGCAAGACAGGCGCACTGCCAAGGCGCTGTTTGCACAAATCACGGCGCAGGGTTACCGGGGTGGCTACAGTCAGCTGAGCGCCTTCGTTCGCGCTTGGCGGGGGCGCGAGGGTAATGTGCCGCACGCCTTTGTGCCCAAGCCATCAGCCAGTCACTCGAACAAGCCTACGCGCATCACATCCAGCGTCTGATGGTAATCGGCAACTTTGCGCTGCTGGAGGGGCTGGACCCGCATGCATTGCATCGCTGGTATCTGGGCATCTACATCGACGCCTTCGAATGGGTGGAAGCGCCCAATATGCCCGGCATGAGCCCGTTCGCCGACGGCGGCCGTTTGGCCACCAAACCCTACGTCAGCAGTGTGGACTACCTGTCCCGCATGGGAAATCACTGCCAGAGTTGTTACTACAAAGCCCTGGACAAGACCGCCCCCCCGGGCCTGCCCGTTCAACTCCCTTTACTGCAAATTTTTCGATCGCCACCGCAACACTCTCGAGCGCAATCCTCGACTGGGAATCGTCTACAAGCAGTTATCGAAAATGTCGCCTGATGCCCTGGAGGCGCTGCGTATCCAGGCAGCAGACTGTCTCGAGACGGTCCAGACGCTCTGATTTCCGGCTATTTGACCTCGAACATCCAACCGTCGCGGCTGCAACTCATGCACGCTCCCCCTCGCGAGGAAGGCTGATGCCTTCGCTCGCAATCAGCTGGTCCAGCGCCTGTTCAATGATGCTGCGAGCATGCCCGGCTGCGTTTTGCAGCGCAAGGTGCAGGGAGATATCTTGCTCGTTACGGCTGGCGCACTGCGCGCTGTACCGCTCGAAACTGCCCAGATTCATGATCAGGTCGACCAAGTGGCGAGGACATTCGCAGGCCAACTTGATCGGCATCCCCGAGAGATAAGCGAGATCGTTATCGTTGAATCGGGGCGATGGCGCGGAGCCTGCACCAAGCGGCGGGAGCGCATTGCCGGCGCGAAGGGGATTCTGCCCCGGTGAACGCAGCAGGCTCAGGCAGATGGACTCGATCTCCAGCACATCGGAAGTGGCACGGGCCACGGCGTGGCCGGCCGCACGCAATCGGCGGATGACGGCCGTCGGCGCATATCGGTAGAACACTGCCGCGATGGCCGCACCGCACGCCAGCTTGATGGACGCGACCAGATCGACCTCCGCATCGCTCAGCGTCGGCAATTCGATGATCACCAGATCCACACCAAGGCCCCGCAGGGCCGCAGCCGCGCGGTTTGGCTCCGCGCAACTTCCGACAACGTCGAGTTTGTACTCATCGACGGATTGCTGCAAACACCGGGCGATCAGCAGCGAGCCAACCAGCGCGATCCGAAAGTGCTCTTTCTTCGCTGGCATGGCGCTGGCAACCTGATTGGTCAGCATCGACATTCCGGTGGCGCGCATGGTGGCAAGGGCTTCGTCTCCCAGTGAGGCAATGATGCCAATCGGATGGCCCATATCGACGAGTTGCTTTATCAGCGTCAGCCGGCGGACATCCGCCAAGGAATAAAGCCGTTGACGTCCGGTACTCAGGCTGGGCCCCACCACCTCGTAGCGGCGCTCCCATACACGCAGCGTGTTGACCTGCACGCCTGCCAGGCGTGCAGCCACACCACTCCGATACATGCCTGCGCCATCTCGGCTTGAAGCGTCTGTTTCTGGAGCAAGTCCGGTCATGATTTCTTCCATTCATTTTCTGATTTACTAGGGCAAAACAGCTCAACATAGCAACAATGAATCTATTATGAATCACTATATTGGTTAATAAAAACAAAATAACGGTATTAAATCGATATTTTTAGATTATATTCGATTCATGAACAATTCATCAAAGTGTCCGACACTATCTGAATCGAAACCGGACGACGTCGCCTTCCAAAAGACTTCTTCCAGCCGCCTTGCCCGGTTTCGTCGTAGCACGGGCTTCATCTGTGGGGCACTCGCCTTCGTGCTCATAGCCTGGTTGCCGCTGGGCATCCTGGGAATCGTCCCCTTCGCGTTGCAGATTCCAGGGGAGTCCCTTGTAAGAACGCATGCCGGTGCAGCAGTGGCCTGCCTGATGGTCACCGCCTGGGCTTACTGGGAGGCATGACCACGACGCTAATCAGAATCATGCCTCCACGCAATCACCTCCGTTTTCAATTTCCCAAGGAAAGGGCTTTACATGTTCAAAACTTCTGACATCTGCATCCTCCTGGCCGTGATGGTGTCTTTCGCCATCTCTGCCTTCCTATGGTTCAACGGCCAAAAGGACGAGGGCCTGTTTACCGCCACGTGGGTCCCGTCGATTCTTTGCTTCGGCCTCTATTTCAAGGTTCTCTCAATGAAAGGACAGCAGTCATGAGCGAAAACGCCATTCTTCTCTCGGGAATTTTCTGTTTTGCACTGGCGTTGGCTGGCATGGTCTTGACGGTCTTGGAGTTCCGCAGGATGGGGACTTCCAGTTCAGTGAAACCGGAGCGTGAACACCTTCGCAGCACCACGACGCGGACTGCATTTCGCACGTGACTCCCCAAGGCCTGACTTCCTTCCCGGCGGGAGGAATGGCCGTGGTCGTCGGCGCGGAAGGAGCAATTGGTTCGGCGCTGCTTGCACAACTGCAGGCTCGACCCGAATTCGCCATGGTCAGGGGGTTCTCGAGAAACGGCCTTCCAGCATCAGCAGGCTCGGCAGTCGGCTCCGTGGATGTCTGCTCCGAGAGCAGCATCGCGGATGCGACGCGGGTCGCCTTGGCTACCCAACTGCCACTCAGGCTGTTTATCAACGCTACGGGGTTTCTACATGGCGAGGGCCACATGCCGGAAAAAAGCTGGCGCCAGATCGATCCCGGACATATGGCGAAAGCCTTTGCCGTGAACACGATTGGCCCCGCCTTGTTGCTGAAGCATTTCATGCCACTTCTGGCGCGCGAGGGGAAGGCGGTCTTCGCCATGATGTCAGCCGGAAGCAGCCGCCGCTCGCCTGCTGACAGTGCTGGACCGTTTGCAGGCCGCCGACAACGGGGGCTTTCTGGATTACAGCGGCAAGTCCCTGCCGTGGTAGTCAGGCGGTTCCGCGACCAGTCCTCGCGAAAAAACGGCGACCCGACTGCCTGACATCATGGCGGACAAGCGGACAGAGGAGCACTGCGACCTTCCTGCTTAATCTCAGACCCCGCTCCACCAAGCCCTGCCTATCCCGTGACCCGCTTGGAGAGGCTCGACGCTTCCTTACTTGTTGGCGCCACACAAGTCAGAGCATACCCACCGAACTTATCTCTGTTCTCAAAAAGTAGGGATTTGCAGATTTTTGGGTTTGTTCATGTTCTGCTCACCAATCCAATCGCAGAACCGCATTGATCGAACACAGGCAGAAACCCACGCCGATAGCAGGTTGTGCGTGTGCCAGCAGGGGGTGGTTCTCCAGAATACTTTGAGAACAAGAGCACAACATAATCGAAATGACGGGGCTAGGGCGAGGTGAATACAAACAACGTGGAGTATCTGGCATACGCAAATCGGCCGAATACCCCGCTTGTGTTGGGGATACGCGTAAAACGTGATGACCAGCGCAGAGCAGTTGGATAAAAATTGTGGTGGCAAGGGCGGAATCGAACCACCGACACACGGATTTTCAGTGCTCTGCTCTATCGATAAAGGCAATTTTCCACAAAGCTTTACGCCGCATAGCGTTGGATTTCCACTTCCACATGGCGGCTGGCGGTTTTCTCGGCATCCGCATAGACACGTCGGGCGATTGGTTCACTCAGGTAATACTCGCCGCAGTCTTCGCAAATTTCGGCTGGCACGTCGCGAATAACCACGACTGTATTATCGCGTTGCAGGGTAACGGTGGCAGTACCAGGGTGAGTATGACCCGTCTTGCAAATGGTGCATTTCATCGCGATCTCCGTTTCGTGAATGCCTCGTCCCAAATTAGCGGATCTGGACGGTAAGCCGTAACCAGGTGGCAGTCTCCAGTTACCGGGTCTTGTGCGACAACTGCATGAACAGGCTCATGGCTGCGCCACTCCTGCCAGTCTTTACTTCCCAGGCGGCGTTACGGCGTATTCAATCACTTCACGAATGAGACGCGTATAGGGTATGCCACGCACTTTTGCACGCGCTTTCACCGCGTCAAGCAAAGGCTGGGGCAGACGCATATTGAGTTGTGCCGTTTTCTTCTCGAACTCAAAGCGCGCGGGCTTGAATCCCTTGAGGTCGTATTGCGTCAGATCAGCCGACTCCACGAATTTCTCGGCGTCCTTGTCGCTCTTGAATGTCGGAATTTTCTTTCTCATAGTGTTCAACCTCTTTTCTGTGCATGTACCTGGCGCTAATGGGGCGGATTAACCGACGCGTGCCTTTGGTCCTGATCGTGAAAACGAGAAAGATATGCCGCCCTCTAAGACCCTTCCCAATCGCTAGAAACCGCTCCTCCGTCTTGGAGTGCATGGGATCTGGAAATACCGCCAATTCGCCTTCAAACAGTGCCTCGATTTCCTCCGTGGAAACGCCGTGCTTCTGGCATTTGGCCCGGTTGCCCTTATCCCAGTCGAATCCTGTAACCGTACCCTTCATTCCAGTACACTACACCAATGTATATACATTTCAAGTAAAAAATAGGAGCGCGTCTTTGCGCTCCATAGTCCCAGGCATGCTCCGACACCGCCCTGACAAGGGCATGACCTATAAGAGAATTTTGAATGGTGGCCAAGGGCGGAATCGAACCACCGACACACGGATTTTCAGTTTTACCCAGCCACCCTAAGTCGTTGATTTTGGCCCGCCCTCACCCGCCAAGAACCGTAGAAACTCGCCAAAAGTCCTACGTTTTTCCTACGGTCCGAAAACCAAGAGTGCGCGCCTCATGTCCAGTGGCTACAGCACCAAGATTGGGCCGTTCCGCGATCTGATATTTGTAACATGATACGCTACATGCTACAGTTCACACATGATTAAAAGCTTCCGGCATAAGGGCCTGCAACGGTATTTCGAAAAGGGGTCCAAGGCCGGCATTCAGGCCAAGCACGAGCCGAGACTTCGCCTCATGCTCTCGCGTCTGGATGATGCAAGCGCACCCGGAGACATGGATGCGCCGGGCTGGCGGCTGCATGGCCTAAAGGGCAACCTGAAAGGCCATTGGGCAGTTTGGATCGATGGCAACACGCGGCTCACCTTCTTATTTGAAGGTAAGGACGCGATCCTGGTCGATTACCAGGACTATCACTAGGAGCTCAATATGGCACGCATGCACAATCCGCCGCATCCCGGCGAAATTCTCCGGGAGTTTTTCCCCGAAGGCATGACTGTGGAGACCTTCGCCGGACGCCTGGGCGTCTCGCGCGTGCAGGTATCTCGTGTTTTGAACGGACGCTCGGGGATTTCGGCGGATATGGCCATTCGCATTGGCCTCTTGACACGCACTACGCCCGAATCGTGGCTCGCAGGACAAACCAAGTGGGACCTGTGGCAAGCTTCGCAAAAGCCCACCCCTGCGGTTCAGCCGTTACAGCGCGCGGCATAGTCCAAAAAAGGGCCCGAACGGCTCCGGGCTAGCGCTCGGCAATAAATTGCCATCGATCCTACCGTGATTCAAACCCTAAATTGGGTAATTTTCCCGAGTAGGTGAATACCTATATGCGTCGAGTTCTATGGCTGCTCCGGCTCCCAGCCCCAACCAATGCCGACCGTTTGCTGGCCGTGGTGGACCGCCTGCAGGCTGTCGATAACGGAGGCTTTTTCGATTACAGCGGCCAGTGCCTGCCGTGGTAGGCAATCTCATCGGCTATAAATTCCCCAATTCAAGCCCCCAGAATGCCCGCCTCATCGCCAATCAGCAGATGGATCGATCCGGCGCGCATCAGGACTTGGATAAAGTCTTAGGAGCGGACAGACGCATTGCAAAGTAGAAACTGAGGCGGGAGAGTGGTGGTGGAGTTACTCGCTTGTCGGTCAGAACTTGCTTGATCGGCATTTGCTACCCCCTCTATGTACGCACCTTATCGCATGAGCGTATTGTCAAGAAGTTGGTGGCTTAAATTCTGAGCCTTTAAATCTATATTGGGCGACTATGGAAGAATTCCTGGGGAAGTCCTTTGCCGGCGGCATGGATGACTTCCCACAGTGGGGCAATGCGAGCGTCCCCTTTCAATTGTTGCAATGCATGGGAGGCGGTTGCCACCTGTTCCAGATATCGCTTAGCGATACCATGCGTCTGAATCAATGCTCCCAAGTTCTGCAACGACGGCACCAGTATCTTATCAAGCCTGGGCAATCCCGAGGCAATAACCAAGCCGGCAGGGTCATAGTCTACGAAGGCATACACCGGCAGGACCGTGCTCTCGATCAGAGCATGAATTGTGTCGGCCCGCGCGCCCCCTTGAGTATCCCCACGATAGATCACCAGGGGATCGCGTGCCGGCTGGCTGCCCATTACATCCGCATCAACGTTGTGAAGCTCATCGAACGTCTGCAAGTTTTCTATCACCAGCAGAGCATCGTGGCCGATTTCGTGCCCGAGCACCGCCGCTAAGTCCAGGCCAAGATCGGTGCGACACGGAAGATCCCAACTCCCGCCGGCAACATGTAGCGTGTGCCCAGGTAAGGTTTTCAACCTTAACCGGCCCGCACCCACAGAACGACCAGCGAATTTTTCATCACGTGCAAGCTGGAGGCTTTGCGCTCTGCCGAGGTGTTTCCAGCTTTCAGACGTTGTCGTGGCGGAGTCAATGCCCATTTCGCCCTGAAGAATCCGACCAATTTCCCGCTTGTCCTCTTCCGTGAATACGAGCGAGGCGCCCTGTTTCATTCCCAGGTTGTACTCGGCGCAGAAGGCACTGATTGATCGTCCTGCGGAGAACCGACCATCCGGCGAATGAAATATGCGCAGCAACGTATTGATGAGCCGTTTGTCCATCACGCAGGCTCCACGAGCACATCACTTACAATGACGTTGCCGCTGAATATCGGATCAGCCGTCTCTTCAGCGACAACGACAATTCCGAGCTCCCGCTTCTTCCTCGGCCCAAGATCCTCAAGCACGCATTGCAACCAGACAGAAACGCTCATCTCGCCAAGTTCAGTGGGGTGTTCGAGATACCACTTCAAGGCGGAGGTTCGGAAACTCTCGGTTTTACAGGTGGCAATAAGGCGTTCGATCGCTTGTTGGTAGGGCCGGCTCTGAAGCAGTACGGTGGGAGCCAAATCCTCTTCCAGAAGGCTTCCTCGCGGCCGCTCAACCGGCATGCGCAGCACAGGTGGTGCAATATCGCCCGCCAGATCGGCGAGGGCATCCGTGTATTCCGGGTCACGTACCCATGGGTGGCTATATATCGAGATGCCAGATGCCTTGAGCAACCATGGCTGTGGATGTGCTGTTTCGTCCCACTCCTGCAACTCATAAACCGGATGGCGCTCCAAGTAGAGCCAGAGGCTACGCACCCTGCGAGTACGTTCCTCGATTTCGCGGTACTCAAACAGGTATTGCTTAAGTATTTCCAGGATGTCGTTCAAGTTCTGTCGGAACGAAGGGAGCCGTTCCTGCAACTGGGCGCGGAACATCCCGGCAATGTTGGCGAATGCACCCTGAGTTTGTATCCGCTCGCCCAACTCGGAAAGAGTAAATAGCTCGATCGCCCGCACCACCTTTTCCGTGCGACCAATGTAATAGGCATTCTGGCGCTTCTTCTCGGCCAGCGTACTCACGTTGCCGAAGCGGTTTTCCACCAGGGTTCTGAGATGCGCTAGATCGGCAGCGAGGTTGTCGGAAATCTCATAGATGGACTGGCGGATCTCGTCTTCAATCCGCTCGCGATCTTCTATTTGTCCTTCATGAGCAACGTTGAACAGGGCATCTGTCAGCTGCTCCAATCGCTCGAAAGCGACACCCAGATCAGAGCCAATGCCATATAGCCGTTCAATGTTGAGCGCAGCATCGAAGAAACGGCGCAGCGTGGTATGCAGCGTGTAAGCGTCCTCACCACGAGGAATAAGCACTTTGTGCTGTTGCAGAAGCTCTATGCCCCGGGCACTGTCTTCGTCTTTGATCAGCTCGCCGTTGTAATAAGCCTGAGAGACCAGATGCTGGTGGCTGGCCAGACGCCCAATGAGGTGTTTCACCCCGTCACGGCTCAAAACAACCTCCCGGTTTCGCCATCGGATTCCTGATCCTGCGCCTCACGGATGGCTTGTTCATTCTCGGCAAGGAAATCCACTACCTCGTAGAAATAATCGATCTTGCCGGTCACCTCGAAGCGGTCCCCCTGTCGATCTGGGATCAAGTAGCCACTCTTCACCATCTGCTGCAACAACCGATCCAAGAGCGTGCGCAGGCTGGCATCGCTGGATGCGAACTCTTTCCCCAGGGAGGCGAACCCCCGCAAAATCTCACCCAGATGCGGGTTCTCCGAAATGTGCAGCAGTGTTTTGGGGAAATCGATCACATCGCCCGTGCCAAGGGTTCGGTCGGCACGTTGGGCCTGCATGATCAGATTCAGGAAGCCGAGCACTGGCCGAAGCTCATGTTTCACCTCCTTAAACAGTGAGCGGATTTCTGTCCGCTCACGTGGACCAACCGCGCGGTGGGCTGCGTAATAGGCTTCTCCGTGAGCGGTGGTAGCGAGACGACGGCCGATCTGGGTCAGGTAACCATCCACCTGGCGACGCGTTGACTCGTCTTCAAGGTAGGAAAATAGATCGGGGTAGGCCGTGCGGCAAATGAACGCCCCTTCCAGAAGCTTGATGACCGTGGCTTCAAACATGGGTCACCTCCTGACGGAAGGTTGCGAGCCGACGTCCCTCCTGTATCGCATAGCGGTTCTTCAGAAGTGCCAGGATCTCGGGCTCGGGGTCAGGGAAGGCGGAAACCAAATGAATATGGTTGTCGGCCAGCATGTCCAACAGCACCCGAACATTGTCCAGATCGAGGTCGCGGAGTTCGTCCAATGCCCAGACCAGTTGCACCGGCTGACCAGCGCGAATCTTGTTGATTAAGCCCACGAAAACCACGCAAAGAATGAGATAGGAAAGGCCATTGCTGGAAGCATCGCGCAGTTGCCCTTCGTCTTTCACTGTCTTCCTGGGCTGACCTACTTCTTCGATATCGATTTCCAGGCCAAGCAGATCTTCGAGCTTCACATCCAGGGTGTGACGCCCTTGTAGCCAATCACTCACTTGATCCACCGCGTCGGCGAAAGTGATGCCCGGCAGGTCGTTGGCATCTTTGCCAGCCCAAACACTGTATTCCTCGTCCAGTAACCTGATTTTGTCCCAACCATCCAGGCTGTCGAACGAAGTGGTGACCCGCACGTCAACGCTACTGATGAAGCGAAAGCGGGTGGATGCCGCCATGTTGTCATGCAAATCCTTCGAAAATATGCCGACCTTGCGCTTAAATCCATCAAGGCGATCATGGAACTCGTGGATGCCAGAGGCAAAGTTACGGCACTGGCTCAAGAGCAATCTGCGCGCATTTTCATGCTCCGCGTCGAACCATTCCCGCAGAGGGGCAAGCCAAAGGAAAGGAGAAGCACTTTCCTGGTCCGGCCCAAAGTCCAGACGTTTCTTGTCGTAAAACTGGTAGGGCGTGGTACCCGGCGTTTCAAAGAAAACGCGCTTGATCGGGGCCAGCGCCTCCCGCGCCCGCGCTTCCTCATTTTGAATGTCCAGGAGCAGCCGATCCATGTCTGCCTCCAGCGCATCCTGATCGCGCTGTGGCTTGGCCATCGGCCCAATAGGGTCCGCCGGCCAGCGGGTCAGCCTGTCTCGGCGCTTGACGACGAAACCACACAACTTTTCGACTTTGGCTTTGTCCCGATTCACTTGGCCTAACAACTTGTCCAATTCGCCGTGTTTGATCTCACGCGTCTTCCGCGCCTTGGACTGCTGATCCAGCAACTCGTAGACGCTGTCCACTGCCGTCTTTAGCTCCACTTCCTTGCCAGAGCGAGTCGCCCACTCAGACACCAGCCAGCGACGCCAATCGCCGACCTTGGCTTCATTGGACCGGGCTTTCTGTAGTTTTTCCTGCGCCTCTGTTTTCTCTTTCTGCAGCTTTTCGAGCGATGCCGTGTCCACGCCTTGCGCCTTCAATGCCGATTCCAATTCCTTATTCAGCGCACCGATGTCCTGATCGCAGGACGATTTCGCGGCTGCAATGTTCTGATCGACATCACCGATTTCGGCTTTGACCTGCGCATCAATTGCCGCCAAGCGACCTTTCAGATCGTTTTCATGGGCCTGCTTGCGGGAGCTTCGGGTGGATTTCAGCGTAGCCAAGGCCTGCTTATGCTTCTCCAGCGATTGCTGGACTTCCTGCAGTTTCTGTCGAGCCCGGATGCCCGCCTGGCGAATGTCTTCGGCCAATGCACGCTCCGCTGCCTCGAACGCTGTCCGGCATGACCGCACCGTGTTGTCGGCTTGGATATGAACGCGTTGCTTGTCCTCGGCGGCAACTTTCGATTGGCGGACGCGCTCGGACTGGGCTTCCAGTTCCTTTTCCTTGGCCTTCGCATCGCGCTGATGTCGCGCGATCGCCCGATCGGCCTCCTCGATCCTCTGCCGAAGCGCCTCCTCATCGCCTACCCTCGGGACATCGAGCACAGCCAGATCCAGTCCGATGCCATACAAGGAACGTACATCCTCACTGACCAGGGTGGGGGTCAGATCCGTGCGTAGCAACAGTTCCTCGGGCACCACCCGTGCAATATCCCTGGTCCAGTCAGGCCGGAATTCGCGCAGGAAATGAAGCAGCGTGCCAGGGGCAGCGTCTCGCAGGGATAGCAGATGTTCTCGATCCGCTTGATCCTGCTTTTCTCGTTCTCGGATTTCCTGAATTTGGTCATCGATGGCACGGAAAGTATCGACTTCCGTCTGCTGTGATCCCTTTGCTTCCTCATACGCTTGCGAAGCCGTGGCGACCACCTCAACAGCGGCTTCAAGCTCGATGTGAGCGTTCTCCTTGGCTTCAACGAAATGAGGAGATGGCTGTGGATGCTCAACCGCTTGTTTAAGTCCTCCAACCTGTTCGGCGATCTCTTCCTTGCTGTTGTTGAGGGTTTCTTCCTGTCGCTCGAATTCTGCTGAAATGTTTTGCCAGGCTTCTTCAGCATCCAGCCTGGCCTGAGCATCTTCTTCCTTGCCTCTGACCCGAATGGGTTCCTTGAGGGCATTCTTTTCCCGCTCAAGGGCGTGGAAGGTTTCGGTGCGCTGGTTGCGTAATTCGGCATAGCGATTGGCTAGGTCCTGGAACTCACCCAGCAAGGCTTTTTCCCGCTTGTCTTTTGCATCCAGATCTTCGGCCAATTGCGGCAAGGCATCCACCAAGCGGGCCAGCGCCGGCAGATCTTCTTTTTCGTAGGCACGCTGCTGCCGATCCAAGGTCTGAAGAGTGCCTTTCAGGCTTTTCACCAGCCCCTCTGCCTCGCCCAATTGACTGCTGATTTCGCGCAATCGCGTATTGGTCGTGTCCTCCAGGAGCTGCATCTCTCCCTGAATCTCTTCTCCCCGCGCCTTGGCCTGTTCAATCGTAGTTTCATGAACCTGCTGCAACCGGGCGAAATCTGTATGGACAGCCTGAAGTCGTCGTGCGGCTTCTTCATGGCGCATTTGTGACTCTTGGAAATCGCGCATGCGTCCGGCCTGTTCCATCACTGCCGTATAGGCTCGGTACTCTCGGACCCAGTCCTTCATGGTAGATTTACTGGATTCGAGCCGGATACTGGTCTTGTCATCGACGATGCAGGAAACGATCATCCGTTTGATATCGCGGAAATGCGTTACCCGCGAAAACATCCCGGTCACAATCTTTTCGACATGGCTCAAGCGACTGCCTGGCCCGACGAACGAGAAATTGGCTGCCAACGTTCGATGGTCGCGATTTCCAGAAACCGCGTTCTGGATGATGGCCCGGTAATCCGAGAGGGCAGTAATTTGCTCGGAACAGAATTCGCCACGTTTCCTTATGTGGCGGTTCAGATCAGGGCCGATTACCAGATCACCAAACTCGTCGCGGAATCGCTCCAAGGTAAATGGCTGGTCGATAAATCGGTAGTAAACACTTTCGCCGGATCGGGAGGCATGCAACACCACCATGCACACCTTGCCGCGCCGGCTGTACTCGAACACGATAAAGGACGTGGTGTGGGGCAGGTAGTACTGCACGAAAGACTGATTTACACCTCCGCCCTGCACCAGCTTGTTCGGACTTTCCCCGTAAAACAGCGGGATCAGTCGCAACAACGATGTCTTGCCCACGCCGTTAGGACCAGTGAGCGAAGTATGCCCGTCAAGCTTCAATTCCGTGAGGGCACCCTTGCGGTAGGCATCGATAAGGATTAGCCGCTGCAGGGCATAAAAATCAGCTTCCGAGGTATTCAACAATGATCACTTCCTCCCATTACGAGCCCTCACCCTATCAGCCAGGTGGCTCAAATACTGCGCCTCATGAATTGATCAAATAGCACCCGTGATACATCCCGGTCAGTGCCGATACATTTGTACGGCTTGCAACTTGAAATCCCCGTCAAACTTCCTGCGCTTCTGTTTCATCAATTTCTCCTCTACAGGTGGATAATCCACCCATCGAGGTGTCCATTGCAATTAGACCACTACAGCCCAGAACGGCCCCGACGCGACGCACGCGGGTAGCGGGGATGGCCTCGGTATCAGCCGCGCCGGAACCGCCCCCTTGGGCAAACCTTGGCCCCGAGGTGAGCCGAACCGCGCCCACCCCGGAACCGCCGAACCCGACCGACCACGCCGGAACCGATCCCGCCCGAACTTGCTGCCTACGCTGGCACCTTCGCTGGCCTCTCCGTTGCTGGAATCACCGACGCTGCCTTGATGAGTAAAGAGGCACTATTGGCTGCGGCCTGCAACGACTTGCTCGACAGGTGCGCATACCGCTGGGTCACAATCGGGTTGGAGTGCCCGAGGATCTGCTGGACCTCGTAGAGCGTTCTGCCGCTGTTCACCAAGAATGAAGCGTACTGGTGCCGCAGATCGTGCAGGCGCAGGTGAGGCAGTCCAGCCTTGCCCCTCAGACGGTGCCAAACCTTGTGGATCGTGGTGTACGCCTGCTCGGTCTTGACGTTCAAGAACACGCTGTCGAACTTCCCCTCGGTATCCAACTGCTCCAGGACGTCAAGGGCACTGTCGTTCAGCGGCACCGACCGCACCCGCTTGCTCTTGCTGTTCAAGGCCGGAATGCGCCAGACACGATTGGACTTATCGATCTGGCTCCACGTTGCGGACAGCGCCTCATTGAGGCGGCACCCCGTGGACAGCATGAACAAGGTGATCTGACAAATCGCCCTGTTGTCGTCGGTACGCAGCACTGCCAGCAAGTTCTCCAGTTGGGCATCGTCAAGGTAGTGCTCGACCTTGTTATCCCGGTTGAAAAGGGGAATGCGCGCCGCCGGGTTCTTCTCAGTCAGCAATCCCCAATCAATCGCCAGGAACAGTGCATGCTTGATCAGCTTGATGTGGTGATCGCAAGTCGCCGGTGCCAAACCCTCCTTCAGCAGTTCAGTATGGAATGACTGAATCTGTTGCCGCGTGATCTGGTTGAGCCGCCTATCACCGAACACCTTCTTGATCCTCAGGCGGTAGAGTTCGTTATCGCGCTCCCAGCTCCGTTTGCGAGGTTTGACATAAGGTATATAGTTATTTTCAAAAAAGGCTGCAAACGTAATGACTTCCTTACGGGCCTTCTCTGCACCACGCGGGTCAGCACCCAGAGTGATTTCGGCCTTCAATTCCTTAAAACGCTTGATCGCGTCGGCGAGCGGGAGGGTCGTGCGCCCGATTTTTTGGTGGCACGTTTTTCCGTTGCCGTTTTTGTAACGCAAGTAATACGAGGCGATGTTGCTGGCTGCGCTAGCGAGGACGTACAGACCCGGATGGTCAATATCGCAATACTCAACGCGAGATTTGCCTTCCGGGCATTTCATTTCATGATCGATGAAGCTTTGGGACAACTTAACAATGGGCATAAACAGCCCTCCTTTGATTAATGGGGATTCGATGTTTCAAATTGAAGTGATAGTGAAAGCGTAGGGGTACTGTTGAACAGTTGGCCACGTGTTTGGAATCACAGTGACTTTTGATCAACCATCCAACGCAATGTCCTTATCGTCACGGGGTTGGGGTGATTCAGTTTCAGGCGCTTCCAGAATTTCATGACGCCGGCTGGACCTGTGTATGCCTTACCTTTGCTGCTCCACTTATCGGCCAAGGCGAATCCATCCGAATGCCCTCTGGTCGAATTGAATATCCCTCTCAAGACCCGAATCCAACGGCGGTCTGGATGCGGATCATCAGGGTGCAAGCCTGTAAGCAGCGTGCGCAGCTCCTCCATGATTTCCACGGAGGGCGGCGCAGAGTGCGTGCCTGAGGACTTGCGTGAGCGCTTAGGTGCAGTTGCCACCCGAGGAGTCGGTTGCGCTTCGGGAATTACTTGGGCCTCTGCAGCAGCGTTGATGAAGTGTGCAGGAAGGACGAAGCGTGGTGTAGGTGTTGTAGTTGTCATTCGAGTACCTTGCAATTGATTTGTAGACTGTGATTAAGACTTAGCGGTGAGTTGAAACTCATGGCGTAATCGGCGACGATGCGATTGCAACCCGGGCCGATGCCGAGGTGCCGCAAAATACGGAGACTGCGAAGTGGGAAAAGTGGGGAATTTCGATGCCCACCGGCGCCAGGAAAGTTGCGGACCATCTGGTACGGGCCCTCTCCCGGCGAGCGACCTCGCCCCCTCCAAAAACCCACTTAATCCGATTCGCATGCGCGGCGCCGGCAAACCCATCTGAAGTCCGCATGTCACTTCAGAGCGTTGGGAAAGTGGTCTTGAACTCGGCCTTGACCTGGACTCCCCTGAAGGTCTCGTAGCCATCGAGTTCGACAAGGGAAACGCTCATGCCGACGTTGTAGGCCAGCAAATCCTTGACCTTGCCTTTAGCGAAGGGCCTGCGACCGCTGTCCCTGCACCAGTACGTGTAACACCGATAGAAATCCGAGCGACGCTCCTTCAAGTCAGCGCCCAGATTGCAAACTTTGTCGATGAACTCTTCCAACGAATTCGTGCTCTTACGCCATTGCGCCATCAGTCGATCATGGACAATCGAGTTCGAGAATTTACCGTTTCGAAGCAAACGCACGGCCCCCTGCATGGCCCAAAACGCAATGCCCTGCATCTCAGTCGCAATGATTCGATCCGCAAGCGTGGGATCGATTGGTAGGCCGAGACGCAATCGACTGTTGGGGAACTCGATGAGGAGCCACCGCGTAAAGAATGCTTCGCTTTGGTCCTTCGTCGTGAGCAGATGGTTCGACATGAAAATGTGAGCCGCGCCGTTCTTGAACGAGATTGGGCGCCCTGCTGGATGCCGACCGCTGACCAAATCGCCGCCAATGAGCGTCTTGAAGGCGGCCGCCGGTATCGGTTTGTCATCGGGCAACTCACCGACCACGTTCAACCGTGCGCCTGCAAGCTTGGCCAAATAATATTCGTCATCCCACTTGAACGGTGACACGGCAGTGACAAAGTCCGCAGGCACCAACCCACCCGTGATCGTCATCAACGTGCCTTTGCCAGCGCGGCCGAACGGCTCCTGAAACAACACGGCCCGTTGGAATTTCGCCATCAACCCAGCCATCATCGCCCCAACAATTTCCTGGAGTAGGCGGATCTGGTCGGTCATTTCATCGACTATGTTGGTTTGAAACGTCGCTAGGAGAAACTGGTCAAACAGTGGTGTCGGCACGTCAGTTGGGGAGAAGCCCAACATGATCCTCTGGCGATGATCGGGCGTCAGTGGCACGATTTCGATTACATCGCCGACCACCTGGAGAAAACCACCCGGGCACGCGATGCCAACCGCAGCCTTAGAAAAAAACTCCGGATCGGTCGCCAACGAGAACGCGTGCGCAGCGATGCTGCTGTAGTCCGACTTGCGGGCGCAACAATCCTTACCGTCGTGCCGCTCAGCAACAAGGCGTTCCACCCGATCGATGCCGTATTTCTCCCAGAGATTGTTCTCTAAATTGATAACCCACAGTATGCCCTCGTAACAAACCGGCGCCCAACCTGCGTAGGTCAGTTCAGCCAGAATATCTTGGGCGTAACCATGATGGGTTTGGGCCAGTTGCGGCTGGGCCAAGGTGCGCTCCGCCGCTGCCCTCCTGACTGCGCGATCAAGAGCGACCACCGATATTTTCGTTGCTAACCTCTTCACGTCGTCGCGAAACCGGTAATAGTCTGGAGGCGACTCTTTGTAAATTATCGCCAGGGCTGCAAGCGCTGAAGGTTCGAACGGCGCACCGGCATCTGTCTTTGCCTTTTCGAGGATAGCTTGCGCGGTGGCCAGGGCGGCAATCAACTCGACCTCGGCCGCGTCCTTGGGGATCAACCAGTGGGTTGTGCCCGTGCCGCTATCGAACACAAACGGCTTACCGTCCTCGCCCACACTATAAAAAGCGGCGTAGCTGGACGAGTCACGAAATGGCGTCTGGCAACGAATCTTTTCTGTGTTGCCGCGTTTAACTAGGTCCCTTACAGTCAGCGTGCCATCGTTCTCGGTTTCGATTTCGGTGTTCAAGGTCAGGTCGGCGGCGATGATCCGAAGTCCGGTGCTGCCGGCCGTTACAGACATTTCAACGCCAGCCTTGCGAGTGATTTCTCGGATGGAGTCAGGATCTGGCAGGACGATCGCGGAGGTATCCAGGGCATCAACTTCGCCTTGATGCACCACTGGGCACACCGGTACTACGGTGAGTCCTTCACCGGCAGTTGGTTTTCCACAGAATACCAGCCGTCCGGGTGTCCAAACGCTGGGGTCCACGATCGTCGTCAGGCTGTAACCAACAACGGTTCCAGATTCTTTGCGGCTGTAGCGCGGTTTCAGCCATGTCGATCCAGCCTTGGCGGCATGGACGATCATTGCTGCACGGATGCGTTCGACATCCTCGGGATTGGCGACCTTGATCCAGACATGGCCGTTGCCACCGCCGATAGGTTTGCCATCACGAATCACCCGCACGGAGGTCGATTCTGTCTTTACGTAGGTGACTTGCTCTAGTCCCGGTAATATCTTCGCAACGTCAACCAGCCAATCCTCAGTCGACAAGTTCGCAAACTTTGCTGGAGTATGTGAATCGATATCGCGGTCGAGAATTTGCCAGGAGGATGCGCGGACGTTTTCCTTAAATCGACCGACGGCCTTGAGCATCTTGCCGTTATGCGTGATGTGGTGGATGCGCTTTTGCCTCTCCCGATCAGACCGGGGAATGCCAAGCCTATCTTCGATTTCCCGTGACGAAAGGATTGCGAATTCCTCGCCGACCTCGATGCCATCGAAGGATGCGTTGATTATTGCAGCGTGTGGATTATCGCCAACGGCCTTCAGTAATGCCGCCAATTGCTCGGGCGTTTCAACGCGATGTTGTATGGCAATGCCGAACGACAAATTGACCGTTGATTTTTTCTCGACTGTCCCATTGGGATTAGTGGTGAAGCTTTTGCCAAGTGTGTGCAGCGGATCGCGGACGACCGTGATGATCGCGTTATTCACGAAACCACCTATCGCGAACTAATTCGATACGCGCCCTCCATTTGCATACGTCGATGAATAGCCAGCGGGAACTGCTAGGGGCTGCCTGCAGCAGTTTGCAAACTTGCTGTAAATTAGGCTGAATGGGATCTGCGCTTGTAACGCGTTTGCCGAATGGCTTGCGTTGTGCTGCGAGCGGCAGGTGGCCGGGGGATTGATCTTGGGGAGGAATTTCCCCAAGTTGTTGCGAATTTTTCATGTCGTCTCCAAATAAAATTGGCAGACGAATGGTGCCCGTTCGGTAGACGCCATCAAGACATGGCGAAAGTTCCAGCAAAACCTTGGCAGATCAAGAGCTAGTGTCCAATTCTTCTCGAAACTCTCGGCGAAAGTTTGAAAGTTTTATCTCAAAGAAACGTTCACCAGGGCCTTCTTGACTGTTCCGGCGTCAAGTGAATTTACTCCGCCCCGCTTTTTAATATCGACACTATTCAATGATTGAACAATTTTCTTTGCGAGTACATCGCGCTTTGTGAGCAAGGTTGAATCGTCCTTGACAAGTTGCCGTGCAAAATACCTGGCTGGCGTGTACCAAGGTTGCGCCGCTACCGGGTCACGCGGGTCGACAGTGAACCACGGGTTATCGGTCGATGGCAGCCCTGCGACTTCTAAAGGGGCTCCAGAAGAAGGCGAATGGGCATCTATCGCTTGCTTATAAATGTCCCATTGATGAAAGCTGTGGAGCGTGATGTACTTCGTTGATCCATGAGAGAGTTCTTTATCAATTCTTAGCGCTGATGACTCACCCTTGTTGAGCTCGTCATTGATAACGCATAGATATTCCTCGGCTTGTATTACCTCTGCACGTAATTTCTTGAGCGCTTCACGTTTTTCATCAATGAGATTGCATGGCAATTTGTCATCTTTAGCGTCCTCCAATTCATTCTGTAAAACACCTTCTCTATCTTCAATATCTTCGCCCAAGGAATATCTATATGAATCGCAATATTCCTCCTCATCAGGTGTCGGAGGATTGTTTAAGGGCTTGATTTCCACGGGCCCTTGATGCCAGCCCAGTAAATTTGCAATAGCCTCGTCTACCGAAATGGAAGTTCTGTCAGTCGAACTCACTAGGGGGCGATATTTATCCACATTAACTCTCTTGATACTGGACAAGTTGAACTGGGATTATATCTACCGCCGATTGCGTGACTCGTTAGACTGCTGCTTCGGTCGAAGTGGATAAAGTGGGAAATTCGCCGCCGCCCCAGTATGTCCCAATACAACCCTCACTCCCCCTGTCTAAAACTCCGCTTTCTCCACTCTCGGCTTGGCAAGCGGTAGTCCTGTCCGGTTTTCCTCGGCTCGGCATTGAATAACGTCAGCAGGTTTTGAAGAGGCGAGTTGGGTCCAGCAGAAGTGGCCCAAGTGTGACTTGGAGCGGTGTTGCGGGCCTATTTTGTGCCGCGTGCGTCAACAAAGTAGCACGAACTATATAAGGAAATGGCCGAAAGCAACCAATCCTGGATCGGAAAAACGGCTAGAAGCGATTGAGAGAGACCAGTACGCGATTCGCTCCCTTTCCTTATTTCACCAAGGGCAATTCATCCCAGCGAGTGGTGTAGCAGGGTGATCGGTTCTCTGAGCGCATCGCCCAACGGTGTGTTCTCCCCGTCGCTGCTGAATGCAGTGCGTTTCGCCCGAACTCCCGATTTGCTGCGTCAACCGCCGCCATCAGCCGCGTTGACCGAGCAGTCTTGTCTGGTTCATCAAATAATGTCGCCTGCCTTGTTCCTTTGTCGGACAGCAGCGTCAGCATAATTCCGGCCTTCTTGTAGCGGAAGTCGGGTCTGAAAATAGTCTTCAACCCCCGTAGCGCAGCCTGAATCAGAATTCGCGTGTCATCGCTTGGCACTGGCAGGGGCGTCGTCACTCCCGTGTTGTATTGAGGCTCATGCGCTTTGAAGCGATTGGTCTCTACGAACACATAAACGGCCCCGGCCTCTGATCCTTGCCGCCGCAGCTTTTCCGCCGCTCGTTCCACATAGGTAGCTACTGACTCCTGCAACTCCTCGATGCACTCCACCGGAGCACCAAAACTCCTGGAACTCATGATCTGCTTTTTGGGTGGAGCAACATCCTCCAGTTCCAAGCAGGAAATACCTCGTAGTTCCTCACAGGTGCGTTCCATGACTACGCCAAACTGGGTGCGGATCGTTTTGGGTGATGCGTTGCGCAGATCAAGGACTGTTTCTATGCCCATAGCTGCTAGCCGCTGATTGATGCGTCGGCCTACGCCCCAGACCTCCCCGACCTCGATTTGGGACATCCATTGCCCACGTTCTGTCCGACTGAGCGCATACAGGTCACAGACGCCATCAAACACGGGGTTTTTCTTGGCCATGTGGTTGGCGAGCTTGGATAGCGTCTTGGTTGGCCCCACGCCCACGCAGACTGGTAACCCGGTCCACTGCTTGATACGTCCCCGAATATGCTGTCCCATGTCGACGATGCTCCCGTAGAGGTGCGCTACCGCCTCAATACGCAAAAAGCTCTCGTCGATACTGTAGACCTCCATGTCCGGGCTGAAATCGCGCAGGATGCTCACGACCCGGTTACTCATGTCGCCGTAGAGCGTGTAGTTCGATGAAAACGCCAAGATCCCATGCTGACGGGCAAGGTCTTTCATCTTGAACCACGGGGTGCCCATCTTTACGCCCAGTGCTTTTACTTCATTACTTCGGGCGACCGCGCATCCGTCATTGTTGGACAGCACCACCATGGGCACATCCTCCAGCCGGGGCTGGAACACACGCTCACAGGAAACGTAGAAATTGTTCACGTCTACCAGCGCGAACTGAGGCACGTCTGTCACAACTATCCCCGGGCCGGGTATCTTCTGACCACCCCGACAACAACACCCCATACTTCCAGTTCGGAGCCATCCTTGAAAACCGTGGGCTGGTAGGCAGAGTTTTCCGGCCGCAGTTCTACCTGGCCCCGATGCTTGTACAGGCGTTTGATGGTGTACTCGGCATCAACTACGGCGACAACAATATCGTTATGGCGAGGGCGCAAGCTACGGTCAACGACAACCTTGTCACCTTCCTCGATACTGGCACCGATCATGGAATCGCCCTTGACGGTGAACATGAATGTCGCCGCCTTATGTCGGACCAAGTAATCGTTGAGGTCAAGGCCATCTTCGGCGTAGTCCGCTGCCGGGGATGGGAAACCTGCGGACAGCCGGTGCTTGAGGAGCTTGAACTCAAATGCAAGTGGCACCTGCCCTGGCACCTCTGGAGCTTGGGTCAGTGTTGGCTGGGTGAATTTGATTGGATCGGAGATTTTCATAAACTGTACAAATATACAGCTTAGCGCAAATCTCCAGGATTTATCAATCCACAGTACGTTCCAGCAATGTGCCTATGAATGGCAGGGGCTTACAACTTCCCGGTATCCGCCCTACGCCTCCAAGGCCTCCCCAATTGCAACAGATAAATTGCGGAGCCCAGCACCAGAAGGATGCCTACAACAACCGCGACTATCAGTAGGGGTTTTTCCAGAATTCCAGTAACTTGCGTAGTTACTGTTTCTAGTACCCCAGGTTTTCGCACAACGATAGGCTTGCCATCAGGTCCGATAATTATGTCCGAGCTTCCAAGAATCTGATCCTTCGCCAGTAGGAAAGCAGTCAAAGCGGCACCTGTTCTTAGGATATTGGGATTAGCCTCAAGGAGGTGAAGTGTTTTTTCGGGTGCCTGTTGGATCATCGAAAGCAACGCCTTTCGTTCGGCTGCCGGTGCCTTTGCGACGTCATCGGCAAGTCGCGCTACTCGAATCACCTGATCAGTGGGTTGGCGCACAAGAAATTCTGCGGACTCACCCCCGATCTTGGACAGGACTTCCGGCCCCACGCTCGGGTGTCGTGCTCCGGCCACCAGCACGGTATCTCCATATTGGAGAATCAACTTCTGCATTTCCTCCGGCTGCCTTCGAATTTCCTGCAAAGCGCCCACTCTGAGCTGCTCGGGTAACTTCTCGAAGGCAGACACAAATATTTGAGGGGTATCCTTCGCGCCACGCAAAATGGCCGGTCCATAGTTCAGACTGTAGCGCGTTAGCTTATCTGCAAGCTGATTCCCTCCTTCCTTTGCTGCATTTTCCAGTATTTGTTGGACTCCCCGTTGCCCGCCAAGTGTCGCAATTTCCTGGGCCGCGCCCGCTCCTCCTCGGATACCTAGTTGCTGCACCAGGGCTGCCGCGCCTTTTATCAGCATTGTGCCCTGGCCAAAGCTGCCACTCAGATAACCCATTGCGGCGAAGCCAATCACCAGCATCAAACGTCTCATGACCGTTCCTCCAAAACCGTGCGACGCAGGACTTGCTCATGCGTTTCCCGACTTAATTTGACAAGGCGATCGAATTTCACTTTTAGTCCGCCAGAAGGATGTCTCCATATTTGCTCGCGCATGGCCAAGATCCTCTGCCTGGCTTCCATTTCAATCCTGATTGCCATCTCCTTGTTTGTCCAATGATCTATTCCAAAGCCGACAACGACACCTACTACCAAACCAATTGCAGTGCCCACACCCGGTGATACTGCCGTCCCTGCTTGTCCTCCTGTGAGCGCTCCTCCCACCATGCTACCCGATGCAATTCGCACCACTTGAGCCACAAGTTGTTCCGCCCCCATCGCGGCGATCGTCGAACCACCAATTGCGAGCAACCCTATCCACGCAGAAGTGCTTACCTTTCCTGTCAAGCTGCTTTGTTCGTCTGCTGAAAGGCGCGCCATCAAGGCCTCCGGGGACACTCTTAGCTCAGAAATGCCTAGATCAGCGTCTCTTATCCGCATGACCGCTTGACTGAACATCGCATTGCGATTCGCAGCGAGATCACTTCGGAATTGCGCAATAATTCCATTTAGAGCGTTCATGCTTTGCTGATCTGTGACGACATATTGTGAAAATAGCTCAGCGGTGAATTGCTGCACTTCAGTCGTGCCAGACAATTTGTCTTTTATCGCCAAATATGCAATCTTTAGACGATTGCTTAGCTGGGTAACGACCTCCGCAAACTGGGGCGTACGGTCTGCGTAGGCTTTGAAAATATCCCGCAAGTCGCTTTCCGCCCGTAGTACTGCCGCACGATTTGATTGTTCTTCAGCATTGATTAAAGTTGCAATTTGATTTTCAAGTAAGTCACGGCGATGCTGCAGATCATCCACTTGGCGTCTCAATTCGGCGCTTATCCTCTCCTGCTCCTGACGCGCCATTTCCTCGCCAGAAAACCACCAGGCCCACCCTATCATCCCAAGCCCCGTAATCAGGGCAATGAACGCAAGGGTGATCTTTACTGTATTGCCGATTTGCACTATCACCTCCTGGCTATTCGGCCACTTCCAATACATTAAAAAATGCGCGTGTCATTTCACACTCCTTGGCTCTCGGCAGCAGTCGACAATGGGTATGCGCTCCTCGCGTCTACGCAAAGCAAGCACCGCTATTACGCATCCCGTCCAGGTGGGAAAGTCATCCACTAAGGGAACTAACTCAATCAAGAATGTGGGTAATAGCAAGACGTGAAAACCTATCGAGACAGTCACAATCACCGCAGCAGACACGTCGATTGCTTGAGAGGCGAGAGGGATCGCTTGCAGTGCGATTTGTAAGCCGTCAGCCGCAAGCGCCGCTATCAGTGCAACAACTATGCGTGCACGGGTCAGCTTGGCAGGATGCAGGAGATTGTTTAGGGTCCCGAGAATTTTCATTCGCAGGAATTGTGCGGTTGAAAACTTGATTGGCGGTCGCGCATGGCTTCACGGCTCCCTGTAGCACTATCCATCTTAGGCAAATGCCAAGATAAACAACCCCGAGAAAAGTGATCCAATGGCACCCCAATAGATCAAGTCATCAAATGTCGTGGCTACCAACTTGCGCCCGTAACTCGGAAACTGCTCGACACCCGCGAAGTTGGTTCGATCAAACTTTCGCTTTTGCCTCCAGTATCCCAAGACGAGCCCAATGACCGTCAAAATAACCCCGTAGTCAGTAAGCTCAATGTGCATCGTTGTCATTCCCGGGGAGGAGACACGTGTTGCCAAACTCCTGATCTGGAGCCACAAGGGGACTGTAATTCAAAAGGGAAGGTAACTGATCCACAGCGATTAATTGCGTTTCAAATAGTCCGTCAACCCTTTTTCCATCTCGGCCTGAAGGGATTCGGGACTGACGATTCGGATATTGGGAATCCAGTAGCGGACAATGGGTAGGATTTGGTTAAGGTGTCCGACCCTTGCAGAAATAATCAATCCACCGTCCTCAAGTTCCTTCTCGATGACCTGATTTGCGATCAACTGGCGGCGCTTAAAGTAGCCAGCCACCTCTCGACTGATCTTGAGCACGACTTCCTGCTTGCCTTCCGACAGCCAGATACCGTCTTCCTCAGCCAATTGAGTATCAATGCGGGCTTCCCAGGAGAAGGAAGATTCAAGTGTCTTCAGCTGCTCAATTTTGGTGAAGCTGAACGACTTGAGTTTTTCACCGTCAAGCGCTGCCAGGTACCAGATGCCCTTGTTGTTGATCAGCTTATAGGGGGATACGGCAGCATACGATTTCGACCCTTCAGGCTTGGCATAGTCAAATGCAACCTGACGACGACCTATGATTGCTTTCTCTAGTTCACGAAAGAGCTGTTCTTTCCCAGCGATATTCTCGTAATTATGTCCCTTTACCAGCAATGCACCTTGCATGCGGGAATCAAATATGTCGCGCAGAAAATCGTCTGATAACGACGGGAACAGCCCGCGAACGCCAGCAAGCCCTGCGAACCGCTCAATATCTTTGGTACTTAGCTGGCCAAGAAATATGGAATCGAGATGGTAGCGCCCATCTGTTTTCTGTAGCGGCAGGTAGGCGAAACGCACGTTCAGGTCTCGTTGGATGGTGCGCAGGTTGACCCCAAACTCGTCTGCCAATATCCGCGGGTCGAGCTTCTCGCCCTGGTTGAGCTTGACGAGCATCTGCGCAAGCCGATAGACGAGGGTGTCGTGATTGTCAGTAGCCATATCGTAAAACGAGCCAGGTATTCAACTTAACGCCAGTGTCCATCATTCCGGCGACAGGTAGTGTCGTAATTCTCAGCTCGATATATTTTTCTTCTGACACGACTTACCTCATACAGGGTCTACGTGGGAAAGACAAGAAATTATCTGTAGCGACACCACCTGTCGTCCGAGGCAGCCATGATCACCATCTCGATTATTTTTATAGTGAAAAGGAGAACGGCCATGTTTTGGATTTTCATTCTAGTGGCAGCACTCGCCTTCGTGTTGATCAGAGTGGGCATGCTTTCTGTCTGGGTCAGTGTTTTCTCTATGGGATTACAGGCTGCAATGTTAGTGATCGGGATTATCTCGACCGTTCTTATCTGGCGCTGGGCATTTCGAACAAGGAAGGGTTAAAGGGACGCGGTGCGTACTTCGTCGCTCTGTTGCATACTGGAGCCGCTTTCTGGCTATTGCAAGATCCTCCTACACTGCAATCTCCGTATCCGTCCCATTTGATCATTCCGAAATGGAGGTCGATCTATGAACGCCAATGCCCAAACACCCGCGCAGGCCACTATGGAGCTGATGTTGCTGTCTGCAGAGGCCGAATCTGGATCAAGCAGCGATTGGTATGCTTGGATGCGTGAACGCGGATTGCCAGAGGAAGCCGCTATACGGCTC
Source organism: Betaproteobacteria bacterium (assembly GCA_947479645.1). Classification (GTDB taxonomy): domain Bacteria; phylum Pseudomonadota; class Gammaproteobacteria; order Burkholderiales; family SG8-39; genus CAIYPG01. Next base: position 25,338 of record CANKAJ010000030.1, read on the forward strand.
AAAAGTCTCGCTGAACTTACCGTGGCTATTGGCGGTCGTTTGGTCAGCATCGGAAAAATCATACTGATCAAGATAATCGAGTTCGTAAAAGCGCATCCTAACCTTGCGATCGGTATAGCTATTGGTGCGGCAATCGGGGCTCTTGTCAGTATGATTCCCTTTCTCGGCCCGTATTTATGGCCAATCGCTACTCTAGTAGGCGTTTCAATTGGAGCCATTGCTGGTCATCGACTTGACATGACATCGAATGGAAAACCTGGCCAAGCGAACTTGAGCCTGATAACTGTCAGTCAGGACGTCATCGATATTGCGAAGGCGTTTTTTCAAATGCTCATCGACATTGTTACGACGGCCCTTGACGAAAAAAACCTGCAACGTATTTAATATGTCAGACAACCCGAAGGTAACAAGGAAACAGCTGCTCAAGCTCATTGACGAGCTGGAGAAGCGTCCTGCTGACAAGATACGCATCTTGGGTGATGCTGGAATTACCATCCTTGGTGCAACGTTGGGAGGAGCAGCTGCTGGGACCTTGGCAGCAGCTGTAGGTGTCACATCAATTGCCGGGATCACTACGGCAGCAAGCTGGATTGGTATTACTGCAGTCGCCGCAACACCTATTGGCTGGGTTGTCGGTAGCGCTGCCACTGCTGGGGCCGCCGCTTATGGCGTGACTCGCCTTATTCGTGGGGGTGGGCTTGCTGAAGGACGTAAAGCAGAACTCTTGCAAGTCTACCGAGAAAAGGCGAGGGAAATTGAAGCGAAAGAGCGCGCAGGGACCATCGATTCTGAGGACAGAACCAGATTCATTCTTTCGTTGCGTGAACTTATCGATAAGAATGTTATCCCACCAATTAATGCATTCCGACTCATCGAACAAGTCGAGCAAGGGCGAATTGTACTTTCCCAAGCATTCGAATTAATTCAACTCTTGCTCCAGAACGCTCCGCCAGAAGCGATCCAGACATCTCCAATAGAAGATCACAGAAATGATGTTAATGTCGAAGTGAGTAAAGTTAATCAGGCGATCCGAACCTCAAGTGAAACTAGCGATGTGGTCAAGGAAAGGGCCGGCAAAGCGCTGGATATGATGACGGATGCGGCATCCGAGACCTTTAATGTGGTCAAGAAGAAATCTGGTGATGCTATGGAATTGACAAGCAATATCGCTTCAGGCACTTACCGGAGAGTTTCCGAAGCAGCATCGGACACTTACCAGAAGTTCTCCGATTCGGCTGAAAGGGCGACAGGCCGTGTCAGGGACAATTTGAAGAAACTTGCGCCTAAGCCCAACAAGGGCAGCAGGGGGTAGGAACCTCTGCAAAGCTGGAAACCTGAAATCCTGGCCGGCCCCTTCAGAAACTCAGAATTTCAGGATTTCAGCCACCCCCCCCCACAAATATCCGCAACGCCGCCACCATGAGGCCACGCATGGGTCTCCGCGTTGCGCCAGTGCCGCCACCGGATGCGCAACCCGTTTCAAATCATCCGCAACGTGAAGTGGCTCGCCGTTATTGGCTTTCGGTGGAACGTGGCGGCGTTGCGGTCATTCCGGGTGCCCCGGGCGTGGTCACGGGCGCCCGCCCAAACCGCCTTCGCCACCTTTCCCGGCTTTATTTGGCCCAGGTGACGAAACTGTCAGCACGAAAATCAGCCCGACACCGCCGCGATGGATTCCTCCTCGACAGTTTTCGCCAGCGGTCCGATGTAGGGCGGTAAAGGTGGAAATGGGGGGAGTGGGAAAAGTGGGTTTTATGGGGGGGCGGGGTGCGCCGGGGAAAATGAGGTGCCCATGCTGCGTGTGCTTCTTCGGCGGCGACTCCCCCCGGGGCGAATTCCCCACTTTTCCCACTCTGCCCGGGTCAGTCAATAGCCCTCAGCACGTTCCCTGCCTCCGCATGCTCCACCATGTACTCCCGCAGCCAGTGGTACTGCTGGGCACACGTCTGGGCAAACTCTGGATTTCTGCTGAACGACAAGTGACTGTAGGCATAGAGGCAGGCTGTGATGCCAAGGGCGTCCGCTGACAGGTCACCCTCGTAGCCGTTCTCACTGACTACACGGAACATCTTGCTTGAACTCGGTGCCATGTAGAAGCCACTGTTGCTGAGTGCGTAGAACTCCCAGTAGCCGCCGTTGTAGTCACGGGACAGCTGCTCAGTGATCTGATACACGAACGGGTCAAGCTGCAACGGAAAGTAACTGCCGAAGATCTCAGCGACATGGCTGACGCGGCGACCCTCAGGGACTTGCATTCGGGTGATGTTGTTCATTGATGTACTCCGGCTATGGTTGGCCTGCCCTTTCTCCAGGCGTAAGAGATCCTCCGCAGGTACACGGACGGTTCTGTCAGCCGGGAGAAAGGGTGAGGCGGGAGGGAACAGCAGGTAGGACAGGTACTGCGGACTCAGTGCAGGTCAGTTCCCCGGATGTCTTCAGGGTTGACCAGCGCCATCAGACCAGCCTGCGCCTGGACAGCATCAGCAAAGGCTTCTTCAGGGATATCCCAAGCCAGGACTACATCAATCGCGTCGATCAGGCAGTTTTGGTAGTTCATGGAACGTTCTCCTTCGGTAGTAGTGGATAAAGCAAAGGGCGACGCCACCCAGGAGTAGCGCCGTGGACAACAGCGGGTGGATAGCGAACAGCAGCAACACGCCTGCAACCCCGTACCATCGAGTGGTGTCGAAGTAGAGGCAGAGACAGGTGGCGACCACGAGTGCAACAGTGGCTAGGATCATCAGGTGCTCCTATGGAGGTGAAACAGGGACCCGTCGGGGTGTCGGAATAGGGTCGGCATTGCACCGACACTCAATGCTCAGAAGAAAACCCGTTACGTTTCTTCGGGTTAGTTCTGTGAGTCCAGAGTGACTACTGGAAGTGAAGTCCAGTGGACAGACTTCAGGCCTTCTTCTTTGCGCTTGTTTTGGATGGAGTTTTTTTGGGCGCCGCTATGGGCTGCTTGACCTCAGCCTTCTGGGGTTTGTCCTCGTTCAGCACCTTGATGGCCGCCAGAAAACCCTTGATGTCCCCGTGTGCATAGCAGCGCTGCTTGTCCTTCGCGGCCAGTACCAGTCCTTCCTGCTTCAGTGCAGCAAACATGAATCCCGGCATGTTCATTGATCTGCCCCGGAAGAGCGGCAAGAGCACGAACGAGGTGTAGGGCTCACCACTGGGGACCTTGTTCAGCACCTCCTGGATGTCACTCAAGGCCACCCAGTCGTCGCTGAAGAACCCTGAACTGCTGTTGGCAGAGATACGGAACTGGATATCGGATTTGCCTTCGCAGCCGATCTGGTAGGTGAGCTGTGACTTGCCGGAGAGCGAAGGACACTTGCCGGTCTTGAGTACACGGACTTCTGAGTCTGGATTGGTTGCGGATTTCGCTACTTTCATAGTGGGACTCCTTGGGTTGGTGGTTGGGTGTTCATTTGTGGTTGGGTGTTCATTTGTGGTTGGGTATTCATATAAGATGGTTAAAAAGCCGCAGTTACTGCTTGAGCACGCCCGGATTGCGGCGCAGTACGTCCAGCAGGGCCAGGCACTCGGCGTGGGCGCGTGGCAGCTTCGCGTCGTACTCAATGATTGCTGCTCGTTCGTCAAAATCCTCGCGCAGGTTTTCGTCCAGCAGCCTGACCAAGTCGGCGACCAGGGCGTCCTTCGGTATTTGCATAGTTGTCTCCAGTGGTGCCCAAACAAAACGCCACCAACACCAACCGTGGGGGCTGGCACTGGTGGCGCGGGGCGGTGTGGCTGTTGCTGGCTTACGGGGTGCTTAGGGCTGGCGTAGCGAACTGCGCACACAGAGCCAGCAGATCGGCTGGGATGCCTTGGGCTTTAGGGATCCAGACCGTGATACTAAATCCGGCATCACTCGTAATAAATAGCATTTCGTAAAAAAGACCATGGTGTTCCTCCAGGATTTCAAACGACGGGGTGTGGTCGGGATCGCCGAAATGGATGCCTTCGAATAGGCTGTGCAGGATGGGCAAATTGATTTCCTGCTCTAGGGCGTCCACGGTGTCACCGGGTTCGACGACGATCATGTAGCCGTGACGGTCGTAGTCGTAGGGTTCGCCGGCACAGACCTGCCTAAACCGCTGCTCGACCAGGGCGCGAATGTCAGGATTGGCAATGTGGCTTGCCAACCCCGGATCACGAAGGACGAGCATGGCTGACCTCTGCGGCGACACGGACGTACTTCTTGCGCTTACAGATAGGGACGAAATGGTTGGTGATGACGGGGATATAGACGGGTGGTTTCATAGGTGTCTCCTTGCGTTGGACAAAAAAAAGCCCAACCACAGCGATGTGGTCAGGCACGGGGGGTAGAGCTACTGCTGGGATTACAGAGGGTGTTACTGTCCTTGAGAGTCTTTGTACCGTCGCCAGACAAACAGCGACCCGACACCAAGAACAATAACGATGGCCAACACTGACAGTGCTTGGACGGCCAGTGACAACACGGTGACCCATACGGACAGTGCACCGAGTTGGAACAGACAGACGCCGATTGCAGTTGCGATCAGGTATTTCCAGGCCATAGGGGCTCCTTGTAGTAAAAGTTTCGAGAGGCGTGATTACTTGGCAGACGATTCGCCTCACAGCAGTCCACGCTCCGCGAACGAGAGCGCAGTTGATCCAGCAACGATGAAGTGATCAATGACCTGCACGTCTACCAGTGCCAGGGCTGATTTCAGGGAACGCGTCAGGAGTTCGTCGGCCTGACTGGGTTCGGCCACACCGCTGGGATGGTTGTGGGCAAAGATGACGCCTGCAGCGTTGTGCTTCAGCGCTGTCTTCACGACTTCCCTTGGATACACCGAGGTTTGCGTCAGGGTCCCCCTGAACAGCTCCTCCGAGGTAAGAACCCTGTGCTGTGCATCCAGGAAAACAACGACAAACACCTCGTACTCACGGTTATCCAGGAGCAGCCGCAGGTAGTCACTGACAGCTCGCGGGGAACTCAGTGAAGCTGCATGGTTAATACGAGTCGCGAGGATTTCTAGTGCAGCAGCCAGAATCCGGTCTGCTTCTCCGGTCTGCGCCAGCCGTAGTGCCTTATTCATACGGCGGTAGGTACGATCTGTGGTCATAGGGGGCTCCAGAAATGAAAAAACCCGCGACAGACAGAACGCCTGTGCGGGTGTAGGGGTGTGGAAACTTAGGGGGTGCTACGAGTCGCTTTCGAGGGACACTTACATGTTCAGTTGCCCTCTCTGGCGTTATCGGTCACGGTCGGTTGAGCAAGGCAAGGCCGAATGGTCCCTGCCCAGTCGTATTCGAGTTACTTCATGCAGCACTGGGCGCTGCGGGAGGCAATGCATGTGATTGACGCGGAGACAGCAAGCCTGCGGCCTGGCGAGGTACTTCGAAGACTCCCCTGGCGATGCCCCACAGTACCCATAGAAAGAATATGGGCAGAATCAGCGTCTGGAGCACAAAAATCACCATCAATTTGATAATGCGCTCGGTCGCCTGCTCAGCCAGTCGCTTCAGGCTATCCAAGCGGGTTTTGAGATTGGCATGCTGTGATACCCATTCTTTGACCTTATCCCACATGCTTTGATCTTCCCCGACGCTCGACGTTGACGCGTTCGCGCTACTCAGTTGCTCGGTCGTAACCTCCATCACTTGCTGGCTGGCCTTGTAGTCATCTGCCATGAAGCGGTGAAACAGCGTGTCGGTGCCTATGATGACGATCGGCATGGCAAAGCGAATCATAAGCAGTACCACCACGATTCGGGTGAGCCAGGCCGGGGAGGAGGCTTTGCGAAGGTAGAAGTAGGCCCAACCGGCAGCGGCCCCGGTGAGGAATACCGAGATCAGCCAGTGGGCGCCAATGCTGACCAGAATCTTCTCGCAACCAAACGCGATGGCGGCAATCAACATCAGATGGGCAAACTGCTCCACCACGTCGTTCAAGGGCCGCAGCACCTGCCCTACGGCAAACTTAACGCCGACACCGCCGGGTTTGGTATCGAAATCGGTGCCTTGTGCAACCGAGATACCGGCGTTCAGTGCTCGTGCAGTGGCGAAACTGATCAGGGCACGCTTCAGACCGTCATCGATTTGTTGATTTGCCGTGGACTCCATCGGGGCGAGCCATGAGCAGGCGACCATGATGGCCACCGCTACCGCCAGGGCCATTCGTTGCAGGAATTGCAGGTCTAGAGTTTTCATTTGTTGTTATCTCTCTTAGTTGGACAGACGACTTTCGATAAACAGGACAAATACGGCGGTGGGTAAAGGGCAGGATGCAGGTCATTTGGGCTTGATAAAGAACACGCCCACGAGGAGCCAGAAGAAGACTGCGCCGTAGACATACCTCCCCCAGGTCTCCTGATGCACTTCTGCGAGGACGAATCCCCCCGCCATCACGATCAGCACGGCTGCAAACCAGAGCCCCGTGTCGCCTAGCAGAGCGACCAGTTTTCCCGAATAGCTGGAGAACTGTTGTATTCCCGCAGCGTTGGTGCGATCAAATATTCGCTTGTTCCTCCACAGGTAGAGCAGGGTTCCCGCCAGGATCAGGAGCCCTCCTGAGATATCTGCAATGACGTTCATTGTTGCCCTCCAAAAGGGGAATCCTCGTTACTTGCGAAAGCCAGGGAGCGCCAACGGTACTGTTCATTGTGGCCCTCCTATGAAATAGGCGTCCGACCACAGCGGGGATTTACCAAATATACGAATTAGTGTTTATGTGAATTAAAGCACATCGCGGAAAGTTGGCGGTGTGAACTCCCAACTACTTGAACAGTTTGGAACGTGTATCCGCTCGCTGCGCCTGCAGAAGGGCTTGAGTCAGGTTGAGTTTGGAGAAAGGTGCGGCTTCTACCAGACCTACCTGAGCAGGATCGAGAACGGACGTGCGAATCCCACACTGAACGCCATCGAAGTAATAGCCAATACGCTGGGCCTGACGGTGTTTGACCTGTTTGATAAGGTCAAGGAGATACCACGGCGAGGGAAATCACCTGATGCGACTGCCAAGCGGACCAAGAAGCCCATGAAGAAGCGGTAAGACGGAAGACTGTTGGCGCTGATCTCCAATTGTCCTAGGCTACCTGTATGCAATCCTGATCACCGGAACAACACCCACATTCGGCTGCTTGGCCAGGAAGTCACGCAGGAACTCCGCTAGCTTCTTCTCACACAGGGCGATGACAGCTTCATCATTCCTGAGAGCAACAGCGCGTCTCCTGGCAACACCATAGAGCTGCTGCTGCAGGGCAATGACTGCTGCCTGTTCATCAATGAATACCCCGGTGCTGGGGATTTCGTGGGCCAGGATATTGACTGCCGGAGACGCAACCAACTCGGGCTTGCTGAGCGTTACGGTGATCCCCTGCTTGTCACCCGATACAGTAAATCGATCAGGCCGCAGGTCGTACCCGAAGGAGTATTCAACGGCATACCTGACGATCACCGTTGCATCTGAGTTGAACCCCAGGGTGGATTTCTGGATGTGTTCGATTTGGACATACTCCCGATCCACCCGGGCAGCCAGAAACTTCATCCTGCCTTCGAGGGCCTTCTTGCTCTCCGTGAGGTAGTCGGTGTATTTCGTGTAGCCAAGGAGGTCAGACTTGGCGGTTGATAGCTGTTCCTCCACCAGGAGCAGCTTGGCGAGGTAGCGCTGATCTTGGTCTTGCTGGTACTGAAGGTACGCATACGTGACAGTGCTGCTGATCAATAGGGTGACCAGTACGGACGCAATGGTCCTCTTCATAGGGTTCCTTTCGGGGTTCAAAAATGAAAGACCCCGGGGCTGTATGGCTGCAGAGTGTGCAGAGCGCCGGGGTCTAGGGGTGGTGCGGGGGGTTTGACTGGAATTGCTGGGAATGGGGCTAGTGGCGGGTTGGCAATCTGCTTTTCACTTACCAGAGGAGGGATACAGCGTTACTATTGCCCCATATCAAAGTTGCGCAAGACTTTACCAACCATTGATCACAGGCGGCTCCAATGAAGCATGCGGCCACACTTTTAGCTTTCACATTCATACTCGCTGCACCGTATGGCCAAGCTGCTCAAGATATAGACTGTACATTGGCTCCGAGCCAAAACAAGGTTGTCAACCGTGTTTCCGGTGCAGCAGGGGGTGCGACTGCTACAGCCTACGCTCTCGCTCAAGCCACTGGATTAACGGTAGTTACACATAGCAGTGGTGCATACATTCTCACCGGTGCGGGCGGGTACATAGCTGGCACACTGGGTGGCGCAATAGCCGGTCCTATCATTGTCGGTGTTGGCTTAATCGTTGGTGGGGCGGCTGTCACAGTTGAGTTGCTCTGTGCGCCTAAGAACCATCCGTCGGAAGTCGCAAAAATAAAGGAAGCATCTGAGGAGTTCATGCGGAGGTCTAAATACCTTTTAAGTAAAACTCCGCAAGCGCTACAAGATGCAAAGAGTCGCTCGGCTGAGCTTGCTGCGAACGCAACCGTTAGAGCCAAGCAAATCAGCGGTGATATTTACAAATACGCATATCAGTCCTTGCCAATACCAAATTAGAAGCTTCAAAGCGGCTAGATGCCTAACTGTAGGTCGGATGGATAGTTGCGAGCAGTCTTCGAATGCGGTGCTCACGACGAATATGCCGGCGCGAAGTGGTCGTAACCGGTGTCGTTGGTGATTTGAGTGACGGTTCCGCCAGCAACTTCCATCTCGAATATCTGAGATGTTGCGGCGCCTACTTTTTTTGAAAAGATGATGAACAGGCCGTCCGGCGACCAGCTTGGAGAATCAAAGTGAGTGCCTACGGGTGCGTTTGTGATATTAGAGATTCCAGTGCCGTCTAAATTAATCGTATACAGATCGCGTATATTATCCGTCCCGTTTACGACTCTCTGCCGAGAAAAGACAACTTTTTCATTGTTAGAAGGCGGAAGTGAAGGCGAAAAAGCCGGTGCCCCATCTGGATAAAGGCTTGTCAGGTAGTGTTTTTTGCGGTCGCTGATGTCCACCCAGAAAACGCGAGTGTCCTCCCGAGTAAACTCTTCCACAAAAACAATTTTGTCGCCAACCGAATTCCATTTTGAATACAGTATTTCCCTTTGGTGGCCCGGAAACAACTCGATTTGGCTAGTGCCGTCGGACTTCATCGTAAACGTGCCAGTGATACCGTTTCTTTCACTTGAGAATGCGATCAGGCCGTTTGTGCGATCCCACGAACAATCAAAGTTCCCGACCGTTGCGGTCAGTCGCGTTACAACCGCTGGATCGGTCAATTTGATCTTGTAGATTTCCGAGTTCAGACTTGTATCGCGGGTCGAGTCGAAAACGAGATATTGGCCGTCACCTGAAAAATCACCACCGGCGCTGTCATAGGGTGTCGCCGCATCGCTGCCGTTTGTTATCCGCACAGGAGAGCCGGCGGGTTCGAGTGTGTAAAGATCGGCGAATCTGTTTGGAGGTGGTAGTTTCTTGTTAAATACTATTTTTCTGCTTAGCATCGTGCTTTCCCCCCATTTTTCTGAATCGTGGAGCATTGCGGAGAAACGATTATCGCGTAACCGCCCGCTTCCTACGGTGATTTATTTCGTTGAGCCGCTTCGCCGCCACATTGTGATTACTGCATGTTGGCGCAGTTCTCAAATTGACCCACGCTGCTGATTTACCTGCCTCACCGCCATTCACTGAAACAGCATAGCGGGCCTCAGTTTGCTGACCTAGCAAGGGGTCAACGATTTCCAAGTTCCTGGGTCAATATGGGGTCGGCGACAACAATCTTGAGCCACACGGTAAGTCGCTTCATAGCTACACAGCTAGGGCAACGGCATTAGAGCGAGTAACAGCATTCCTGCTACTGCAACATGAATAGGTTTTTGTGACAGTGCCGTTAGAAATCCTTTGCTGCTCTGATCATCCTGCACTGTCCCCGCCTATCAGAAAGGTTGTCTTACCTCGGCTATCCATAAAGCTCAGGTTATGTACTTCATTTTGTAAGACAGTTTCGTACTTCGACATCTGGGGCAAAACAGGACTTGCTCCCGGTCAAGAATTCCACCACATTCACAAAATAAGGACGCTTTATAAGCGGCGTCAACTTGATCCCGTATTCCTTTTATTTGTGCCAATTCTTCTTCTGATACGGCACTTAATTCCTGACGATTTTTGGTAACTGTCGGCTCCCAAGTCGGCAGCCATTCACCCTTGGGGGTTTTCTCCATTTGTCCCTCGCAGAGGCGAATCATGGATTGCAAATGCTCAATCCTGCTTGGCCTTTCCTCCGGTGGAAGCTCTAAAATTGATTTATCGTAGTCCGAGTCATCTGAATCAATGAAAGGTTGTCTATAGCCACGTGATGCAAATTTACCGCAGGTTTGACACTGATAACCCGTATTGCTGGATCTTCGGCCATGGGTAAATGATGTTAGCTTTTCCGAGAATTCACACTTCCCACAACTGACAGTTCCGTACCCCCCCATCAATTGAAAGCGAAGCCCTTCCAAGTCGGGCAATTCCTTTGGCTTTTGTTCGTTGTATGTACCTGCGTTCTCTTTTAGGACGCCCGATAGCATTACAGGCCAGAGCAGGACAAAGCCCAGTGACAGCATCACTCTTAACAGAATCATTTTGCTCTCAGGAACTGTAGCGCGCCCCTTCAATGCATTGACAAGTGGTGATCCGTGCGTCTTCTGTATCTCATTTGAGATGTTCTGCTTCGCTGGCCCAAAAGCGACCAAGCTGATCCCTACAATGAGATAAATCCCAATAATAATGGCAATCATTTGTATAACCCTGTCCGGTGCAACTCATCAAAATCTTGGAATGGGGCGGAGTGTGTTCTTTGGTACTCAATCACATCTATTAAACTTTCGCGCCTGCGCTTCGGGCATCGGCTAGCAGGGACATAGCCAGCATTGCCATTAGGACAAGGACGCGCATGCCTTACTTAACTGCGCAGACTAGCTTGAACCTAGTTTCAAACGAGCTTGCAGGTGCAATGTAGATCCATTGGATAGGGTCGTAGTTACTAACCAGCGTATCCCCGGTCGCCATTGGGCCGGAATGGAAGGAAAAGGAAAGAAGCCTGACCCGACCTTCCTTGCAGTCATATTCGGTCAGTGCCCGCCTTGAAATCTCACCGTTCTTGTCGCGTTCCTTCAACTCCTGTAATTCCCACACTCGGCGCATGTTGCCGTTGACTTGGATCGTGGCAGGGTCTATGTAGGCAGTACTGCTTACTACCTCGCTAACCTTCACCCACTCAGCCCACGCCGGAGCAGTAACAAGGAACAGAAGGAAATAAAGTACCAGGCGCATAGGAACTCTATTCTCGTTCATAGCAATCTACGCAGCGCGTCACACGCAAATTGACTACCGTTTTGGCATGCGGCGTTAAATCGCGATTGCAAATCCATTCGGATGCCGGATATTTCACCATCCTCCATGGACTCCATGACCGTCGGAGTGGACGTTCTTGGCAAAGGGCTATTAAGCATGGCGATTAGTTCGTTGCATGCCTTAATGCTCCCTTGTACACAGGCACCATGCGCTTGCCTTCGCATTTGTGATCTCAATCCAACAGCTTGCCCAGCAGCAATATCTGATTGCATAAGTTGGGCTGATGAGTCTATAGGCATAAAGCCGAAAACAATGAATACAGAAATCACAAGAACCGTTCTTGAATAAAACATGCTTGCCTCCCAAATGCTTGAGCGTGGGGCGTCGTTTATATCCTTGTACAGTAGCGACTACCGCTTCCCGCAGGCGACTTTCCAGTAGGCTTCGCCTAGGCTCCCTTTTAGGATTGGTCTGCTCTCTATATCGTCAAATTTGCGACTACTACCAAAGACCACTTTGCCTCTGCCCATGTTTTCCGAGTGATCAGCACTGTAAAGGCGCTTAAGACGCAGTTCCTTACAGTCGTATTCAAACTTGGTTGTTGAGGACAGATATTTTTTGTCATCCGGGTTGGATTGTTGTACGGCACTGTAGTCGGTAAGACTCCACATTTGCACCAAGTTGCCATTCTTGCGAATGCTTCCGAGATCTGCATATTCACGGGCACCGCGGAGGATTTCTACCCACTTCACCCCCGCTGTTTTATTGCCAGGCTGATCTTGCGCCCACGGCTTCCATCCAAGTTGAAGCTGATGAATAAAACCATATGTGTCTTCGTCCTGAACATGTGAAATGCAAGCCCATGTTTTTTCTATGGCGACCTGCTTTTTGTCTAATTCGGCCTTTTCGCTTCTCTCGTCAAAAGGAACGCCTAAATTACGAACAACCGGGGTTTTTCGCCATTCCAACAACGTTTCAGAAACAATAATTTGCGCTTGAGCTTTTCTGTCGTAGCCGCATTTCGCAGTGAACAGTTCCTCACGGTCAGGTGAATATTCCCCCAGGGTCATTAAATCCTTACCTGTCATCCAATATACGTCAGTGGATGGTCTATTCATCATCAATTCAATCAACTGCCTTGGAACCAATTTAGATTCCAAATATGCGCTGACATCTTTCATCAAAGTCGCTTGAGATTTGCTTGCCTTTTGTGCATCAACTTTAGAAAAGAATTCCTTAGACAGAAAAGGCCGGTGCAATCCAATGCGGCCTGAAGTCTCACTATCATTCTTGTTTTTGGGTACAAGAGCACCCCAATCAACTACTTCCTCAGCCCCTTCCCGTGGCTCCCCCGCCAAATAGAGAAAGAAGCAGGCACTCGCACAAATTTTGGTTGGAGGAACCTTTGTTGGAACCTTTAGCCCGGAGATAAGAGCCGCCATCCTGAGCGCCTCAACCACATCCCCACCAGGACTATTCAATTCAACACGAGCTACCACTCTACCGCTTATCAGTTGTTGGTACATGCGGTCAGCATCGCCAGCGGCAATATTCCCTTCGATAAGGAGGGTGTAACCTCTGTTGCCTCCATATGAAAATTCGGCAGCACTGATGTGGCCGCATAAGAAAAGAAGCATGACAAAAATGGCTTTGCACATTTCAATCACCTTTGGGCCACCAAAAATCAACTGATTTGAAAATATGTGTTGGCGGATCAATACGGTCGCCGCTGCTGTTGCTGTAGTTGCCAATTTTGTTGTTGCTGCTGTTCCAGCTGCTGTTGCTGCATTTGCTGAATTTGCTGCTGTTGCTGGCGTATTTGTTCTTGCTGTTGCCGTTGCTGCTGTTGCTGTTGCTGTTGCTGTTGCTCATTTTGCCTTTGCTGCTGAAACTGTAGCTCCTGTTGCTGAAATTGTTGTAGGCCCCGTGTGGTCTGAGCACTTACAGTCGCGGCCAAACAAAGCAGGACGATAGTTCCGGTGGTGAGAGCTAATTTCATTTGTATCTCCCAATTAATCGTTGACCTACCTGTTTGAAAACGTTTTGCACCATCACAAGCGTCTGTAGAGCAAGTTGGTATATGGTTGACCTGTAGCATTCCGGATTGGCTATTTTTGCAAGGAACCACCCGCTTACCATGTGTTCGTGTCAAGACTCCCCTTGTTTGAAAAACGTTTGTAACGTCACAAGCAGGGTAATGCGGTGTGAGAAAGAATGCTTTTTTCCCTCCCACTAGGGTCGATAGTCACCCCAATTTCCTAGATCGGCAATCACTATTAACTTGAAGGCAGGGGGCAGCCCGCATTGCTGCTCCCTGGAAAGAAACCCGAGCAAGACAGGCCATGATCAACTTCGCTACTAGCCCGGATATTTCATGAGTGTCTCGCTGGTTGTTTTGGGTGAGCGATTTTTTGTATGTGAGGCGGCAATGCACGACTGGCGCGGGGTTTTTGCAGTGCTGGGCGGATTTTGGACGGATTGCCCCCTTACCCCCGTTGTTTGTCAACGTGCCGGGGACAGCACTGTAGTGGTTTCAGGATGAGTCAAGCGCGCGTGCTGCTGCGACGAAGAGGGCCTGATGGGGGAAGGCAGAACTTAGCAGCACCCGCACGCGGCGCGTGTTGCGCAGGATCACCGCACCGATCTTGAGCAGTTTGACCCGTAGCGTGGTCGCCTGAAGTCTGGCGAACTCGGTACCCCAGAGCCCCAGCGCGCGAAGCCGCTCGGTCAGGATGTAGGCCAGGCTCGATAGCAGAAGACGGAACTGATTTGCGGAGAAGTAATGGCAACTGGTGCGATCGGCGAACAGTCCGAGTTGCGCCTCCTTGATACGGTTCTCCATCTCACCGCGAGCGCAGTACAGATCTTCATACAGATTGCTTGCTTGTCCCTCCAGATTAGTGACGATGTAGCGAGGGTTGTCGCCCTTGTCCATGTGCTCCAAGCGAGCAATCACGCGTCGCTCGCAGGGCCAGGTCTTCGCCGCGTAGTGAAACTGGGTGAACTCGCGCTGTTTGATCCGGGTACTTTCGAACTGCTCTGCCAGACGAGCTCGCTGCGCCGCGGTGATCGCGTTGAGGCGGCTGTTCTTGGCCAACCCCACCACATAGCCCACCTGGTTTCGCTCGCACCAGGCGAGCATCTTGCTGCGACAGAACCCGGAGTCACCGCGCAACACAATCCGAACCCCAGGCCACGCCTGGCGCAGGCGCCTCACCAGCAGCGCGAGTACCGCCCAAGCGTGTTTCGCCCCGTCGATCTTAGAAGGTCGTAGATACGAAACGAGCAACTGCTCGCCACAGAACACGTACAGCGGCAGATAACAGTAGCTGTCGTAGTAGCCATGGAAGAAGCGGCCTTGCTGCTTGCCGTAGAGTGGATCATCGGTGGCATCGAAATCGAGCACCAGTTCCTCAGGGGCCGACTTGAACGAGGCGATGAACTTCTCCACGATCACTTCGTGGATCGCCCACGCAGCAGTGCGCGTCGCCCGGTTCTCCAGGCGGCATAACGTCGGCGCCGAAGCCAGCGCCGTGTCCCGCTCGCACGCGCTTTGCATCAACGCATCGTTGCGTAGCGTCGTGTGATCGTTCAGGTCCTCATAGCCCTGAACCAATCCGAACACGCGTTGGCGCAGCAAATCGGCCAGCCTGTGGGTCACCCGCTGTGGATCGCGCGGATCGGTGAGTACACGTGTCACCGCATCGAGCAGTCCCAAACGACGATCGAGCTTGCGAATCAGTAGCACACCCCCGTCACTGGAGACTTCGCCACCGTCGAAATTGACTTCAACGCGGCGACGCTTCAACGGTTCAAATTCAATTGCCTTCGACGTACAATCTGACATCGGCGGAGTCCTCGTTGAAATCAACCTAAGCAATTGACTCAACGAATAAAACAGGATTCCGCCGACCTACTCTGGTGAAATATTCGGGCTAGTCTGGGTTACCCACCGCGCCGAGCGCCTACGGTCTTTAAGGACCTCCGGCACTCGACTCCGAGGATATCCGCCCACATTCAGAATGTCGTCCGGGTAAGCACAGCCACACTGAACTAGATTTTGGACGATCTAGTAAACCACGTTGCTCCACTTTTTCCCGTTCTGCGTCGGATTGGGGTCATATATCGTTTCAAACAGCGGCTGCGGGCACCCGTATCCCGCGCACATATTGTCAAAGTCGGTGGGCGCCTTTACAGCAAATGCCGGCGTCGCCTGCACGATTGAGGTGGCAACGGCCCCGGCCACGATAGCTGCCTGGATGATTTTTTTCATGACATTCCCCTTTGGGTTGTTTGCAAGCCGGAGGGCTTACATGGAGAGAGACGCAACCGCCGGGAAAATGTGAGGCCTGAGCCTTAAACCGGGGTGCCGAAAGGCTCCCCTGTGACCTCTGCTAGGCGCAATAAGCTCACTTCCAATTCCCCATCAGGATGAACGGGGCCCAGTAATAGGGGTGCCCATACTTGGGCTGAGCCTGGAGCGCCATCTGCGCCTGCTTCAGGGCTTCGATCTTTGTGAGCTTCATATCCTGCCGTCGACGGTAGAGATCGGCCATCAGTATCGCCGTGCTCTGATCTGCCACCGGCCACAACGTGGCGAGCACTGCCTTGGCACCCTGCTGCTGGGCGATAACCCCGAAGCCCTCGATCTCTTTGCCTTGCTCGTCGCGCCCGCCCCCAAGGCCGGTATCGCACGCAGACAGGGTCAGTAAATCGGCGTTGTCGAACCGATAGTTCTGAGTGCGTATGTCACCAAGGGTCAAATGTGCTCCGTCACCCAGAAGCAGGAAAGAATTCACCTCAGTGCCGGGGCTGAATCGAAAGTGGCTGGCCACATGCAGAAGGGGGAACTTGCGCTGACTAACGTCCCTCAAGCGCACGGCAGTGAAGGCTTCGTCCAGGTAGATCTCACCCGGCATCACGCCTCCCGCTGCCGTTTTGACGTGTAGTGGTCTAATTGCAATGGACACCTTGATGGGTGGATTATCCACCTGTAGAGGAGAAATTGATGAAAGAGAAGCGCAGGAAGTTTGACGGGGATTTCAAGTTGCAAGCCGTACAAATGATCAGAGACCAGGGTTTGAGTGTCGGGC
>CANKAJ010000031.1 GCA_947479645.1 Betaproteobacteria bacterium
ACCGCAATCTCATTGAGCGTTACTTTTGCCGGATTAAACATTTCCGTCGAATCGCAACGCGTTATGACAAACTGGCCCAACGGTTTGCCTCTTTTATCGCTTTGGTCGCAGCATTCGTTTGGCTAACCTGAATGTCAACAGACCCTAGTCATAACTGCACAAAACTAAATTTACAATGTATTTAGTAAATTATATTCAGCGATATGCCTGTGCCAATTGACATTGTCTGGGTAGTGCACGCAACTGACGAAATCAGGGTTACTGATCCGGCTGAATTCATCGGTAGCGCTATAGCCAGCCAGCGACTTCGTGTCGCACTTCCATCAGTTGCATTAAATCAAGCTGGCTTCAATCAACAGGCAGCTACGTTGCAATCCGACTCCGACTTGCGACAAATACTCGAACTGCATCCTCGGCTAGTCATATTTTCTAAAGTACTTGGAGCGCCAGAACTGATAATGCAACTCGAGCGGCATGTGCAATTGGCACGTGCCCTGCACTCTGCACAGATTCCAGCTCTGGTTGATATTTGTGATAACCCTTATCTTGGATTTGCAGCTCACTATGTGCAACAGCTCATAGCCCTATCCACGCATGTAACAGTAAACTCCCCAGCAATGGCCGACATGATTACTAGTCACCCCGGCATTAACTTAAGCATAATTAACGATCCGGTCGAGGGAATTCGGCACACTCCACACTTCAAGCCTCCTCGGCATTCTTATCTTAAAAAACTGCTGAGATTTGCCAAGCCCCAGCAATTCAAGATTTTGTGGTTTGGGGGACCATTGAGAAGTTTTGAATCACTTAGATTTAGTCTACCAATCTTGCATACATTAGCGAAACGTCTACCCGTGGACTTACATCTAGTGTCCGCGCCATTTCCCGAGATTCAAACTGAAATTGACCGGATCAACGGATTCGGCAGTACAAATTTGAACGCTCGATTTACGCGATGGTCACGTCTAGCCCTTGCTGAGGCATTGGAAAAGACCGATCTGGTTTTTTTACCTGGAGAAGCTGGCAACCCGGAAAAAATGGGGGTCAGCACGAATCGACTCACCGAATCTATCTGGGCTGGTCGTGTTGTCGTGGCGAATGGCATGCCAAGCTACTGGCACCTAAAGGAAGGCGCATTTATTGGTGACGATCTTGCCAGCAGTATTAAGCAAGTCCTAAGAAACCCCGCTCACGCACTCCAGAGAATTAAGGTGGGTCAGAAGATTGTAGCTGAACATTACACACCGGACTCTGTCGGAAAAGCCTGGAGGACTTTGTGCACAGAACTCATCAATCGCTAATGCTATACTGTTACTTACCTCTGAAATGTCTCAACTCATCCGTGACGATTTTTGGTTGGCGCCTGCGTAGATGTCTGATCATCGCAATCAATCTGTTGATTCGATAGAGGCATGCTGATATACAAAGGGAAATACAAGGAGGACACATGGTTTTTAAGCTCTTTGGACAGAGCAAAATTGACGCATTCGCCAAAAGCCTTGCGCAAGATATCGCTAAGCGGTATCCCCCAGCTATTGCCAATAACCCGGAACAAATGGTTTCGCAGAAACGACTGACTGCGATCCTGGAAGATACATTTGAACGCGCTCGTCAATTCAACCGTGATAACAAACTTGGAATGTTCAAGAAGGCGAAACTCGGCAACACTTTCAAGTGGGAATTAAAGGAAATGGGTTATGAAGCGAAGTTTGTGGATATTGCAACAGAAGGATTAATCGTTTATTTAACTCGTGGAAATGCCTAACAATTACTCGAGCAATTTCGTTCTAATATGATTTCTTTCGAAAGATTGCAACTTAGTTATTGAAGCACGGATCATTTAAGCTAACGCATCACGGAATGTAACCTGGGACTTTCGTCTCATCTACTGTATCTATTTGTTGTGCTTCAAGAAATTGCTTGGCATAGCGCATATACACCTTCTGACGTATGAAGATGTCAAAAAGATCTGGGTCAATGTGGCCACCTTCTTTGAATTTGCCCATTATATAAAGAGACTCTGATAGAGTTTTACCGCGTTTATAGGGACGATCTTTAGCAGTCAATGCCTCGAATATATCTGCTATTCCCATAACCCTTGCCGGAATCGACATCTGGTCACGGGTTAGTCCTCGCGGGTAGCCCTTACCATCCATACGCTCGTGATGGCCACCAGCATATTCAGGAACATTGCGAAGATGACGGGGCCACGGCAATGCTTCCAGCATATTTACTGTGGCGACTATATGATGGTTAATAACTTCCCGCTCAGCAGCAGTCAACGTCCCACGTTCTATCGTAAGATTATTAATCTCATCCTCTGTGAGAAATTGCGCAATATTCCCAGATGGATCTTTCCACAGGTAAGATTCCCCGATCTCTCGAACTCTAGCTTTTGCCTCGGGGCGCATAAACTCCCCACCAATATTATGATGTCTTAGAAACTCCCTATCTTCGTCCAGTTGCCTTAGCCGCTCACGCAGTCCCATATCGGTTGAATGCACGTGGGAACGCCAATTCATTTCATCGATATCGTCCTTTCTTGAAAACTCAAGCTGCTGCTTAAGCGCTGCTATTTCTGCATCCCTCTTAAGTACTTCGAATCGAGTATCCAAGAGATTAATTCGATCATAAATTGACTCGAGTTTTGTAGCCTTGTCCACAACGTGTACAGGAGTTGTAACCTTCCCGCAATCATGAAGCAGGCCTGCAATCTTAAGCTCATAACGATCTTTGTCGGATAAGGCAAAGCCCGCTAAAGGCCCAGACTTGGTGTCGTTAACAGCCTCAGCGAGCATCATGGTGAGTACCGGAACACGCTGGCAATGCCCACCGGTATATGGTGACTTCTCATCGATTGCCGAATTAATTAATTCGATAAACGACTCGAATAACTCCTCTAACTGAATGATTAATTGTCGATTTGTTAGTGCAATGGCTGCCTGAGATGCAAGAGACTCCGCTAAACGCTGATCAGAGTTCGAAAAGGCAAGAACCTCACCATTCGGACTCTTACTGTTGATAAGTTGCAGGACCCCTATTATTTCCCCTTCATGATTACGCATGGGGACAGTCAAAAATGACTTGGAACGGTATCCGGTTTTTTTATCAAAATTGCGTGTTCCGGAAAAATCAAATCCTTTAATCGCATATGCATCTGCAATATTGATTGTTTCCCCAGACAGCACCGAGAAGGCCGCGACCATCTGATTATTCGGTTTCTTTTCTTGGTCGTATAACTGAATTGGATAAAATGGAATTGGATTGCCAGTTGTCCCGCCCATGGCAATATTCAAGGAGACATTTCGCATAATCGCGAACTTTAGCTGTCGACCTTCTTCCAGCAGATAGAGCGTGCCACCATCAGCTCTCGTAATTGCCTGCGCTGCTTGGAGTATTTTCTCCAACAACGCATCGAGATTTTTTTCCTGAGAAAGTGCAGCCCCGATCTCGTTTAACTGATCAAGCCGAATAAAGAGGTCGTCTACAGTTTCCACCGGGACTTCCTTGCAGGAAAATGCGTATTAATATGCAACAATTGCACTGCCGATGCTATTCCTTCACGTCCCTGAGTACTCGGACACAAAATGGGCAGAAAAGTCGAATACACGTGTTCGGACTCCAGAGGGCTCAACACGATTCCAGATACAAAATTGCAGGAATCCTTCTTCCTCAATCACGACCTATTTGATGCAAACTGCCCGAACCTGCGCTATATCGGTAATACCTTGAAGAACTTTTTCGATTCCATCCATCTTTAACGTACGCATACCCTCTTCTAATGCAACTGCGACCATTTCAGCAACACGCGCGTGTTCCTGAATAAGCTTTTTCATCGCATCGCTTGCAATGAGAAGTTCGTGCAGTCCAACCCGACCTTTATAACCCGTGCCACTACATCCTTCACAGCCTACTTTTCTATAGAGCGTAAATTGCCCCTTTTCATTCGCGTAGCTCTTCAACAAGTCCTTATAGACGTTTTCAAAAGCTCCTTTGGCATCTTTCTTAAAAGGCCCCGTATTCATTAGTTCTGTACAATACTCTTGAAGAGTTTGCTTTATTTCATCAGAATTTGGCGTATACGCCTGCTTACATTTGCCGCACAAGCGCTTCGCAAGTCGCTGCGCAAGAATTCCAAGGAGTGCATCAGCAAAGTTAAATGGATCCATACCCATATCGAGCAAACGAATAATTGATTCCGTCGCGCTGTTAGTGTGAAGTGTTGCAAAAACGAGGTGACCAGTTAAGGAAGCCTCAATTCCAGTACCTGTAGTTTCCTTATCTCGCATCTCACCAACCATAATGATGTCTGGGTCAGCACGTAAAAATGCCTTCATTACAGATGCAAAATCCAATCCCGCTTTTTTATTTACCTGCACCTGACGCAAACCCTTCTGAGTAATTTCCACTGGGTCTTCAGCAGTCCATATTTTGGTCTCCGGCGTATTTAGAAAACCAAGGACAGAGTGCAACGTGGTAGTTTTTCCAGAACCGGTTGGACCGCAAACAAAGAACAAACCATAAGGTTTGCTCACTGCTTCTTTTAATTTGGGCAAGTTGGAAGGAGATAATCCAAGCTTATCCAGAGGAATTGGCTCACCGGCAGCAAGAATACGCATCACAATATCCTCAACACCACCTGCCGAAGGTATTGTCGCTACCCGCAACTCAATGTCGAGCGGACCAAATTTCTTGAATTTTATTTTTCCATCCTGCGGCTTTCGCTTTTCAGAAATGTCGAGATCACACATGATCTTCAGCCGTGCAACTATCGCATTACGATACGACGCAGGCACCTCAATATATGGCACCAAGGAACCATCCTTACGAAAGCGAATTTCAGTCTTTGCTTTTCCAGGGTAAGGTTCAATATGAATGTCTGATGCCCCTTGATTGTATGCATCGATTATGATCTTGTTGACTAGTTTTACCAATTCATTGTCAGCGGCCTGAGATATATCATCACCGACATTTTCTCCTTCTACGGTACCCTCATCATCATCAAGTCCGGAAAGCAAATCCCCTATGTCACCAGTATCAATTGCCTCTTGGCCATAAAAGAGATTCAGCGTTTCTTTAAATTCCTTTTGCGTTGTCACCCGAAACACTGGCCTCAACTTTGGAAAAACGTTAGTCACGATGCGAGAGTTTTTTACTCTTTCGGGATCTAGCGTCAGCACGATCAGCCCATCTTTACTATCTTCAATTGGTATCCATTGCTGAGTTTCAACATACTCTCGCTTGAGATTTTTCAGAAGGTCCATTGGCTTTATACGATCCGTCTTTAGCGACTCGTAGGGGACACCGAAAAATTTTGAAAGCGCCGAGCCTATCGAAGGTAGTTTTACCTGAAATTCCTCGACAAGTACCTGCTCGACATCTATTGCCTTCTTTCGTGCTGAGCGAGCAGCCAATTCAAATTCAGCTGCGGAAATTACCGCATCAGAAACAAGAAAATCATACTTGGTCTTTAATACCTGAGGCTTTTGCCTCTGTTTAAACGCGATAGCCAGTGTCTGACAAAGTTCAATTACACCCTCTTCGGTCAACTGGCTAAAGGACACGCTCGCCTTGTTGTTGATAATCTGCACTACACCTATCAACTCTTGGCTCCCCGCCTCTACCACAGGAGCAACAAGCATTTGCTTCGTTCGGTAGCCCGTACGCTTATCTACCTCTTGAAGGAATCTAAGGTTCGCATTGTGACTTTTTAATTCAACCTCGTCGTAAACATCCTTCAGATTTAGCATTTTCTTCGAAAGTGCGACAAAGCCAGCTATCGAGTGCTCTGCAATTGGTAATTTCAGATCCTTGAATGAATTAAGTCCGGTCTTAACTTTCGAAATAATCGTCTGCTTGTCTTCACCAAGGGTATAAATCGTCAGTCGATCTGCATTGAACAAATTGCAGATATCCGAACTCACCTCCAGCATGATTTCATCAATATTGCTGGTAGCGTGTATCTTATTAGTCACTACCTGCAGATTTTTTGAGAACGTCAATCTGATATTGACATCTGCGTTTGCTGGCGTGGAAGTTTGGAGTACTGCACTCATAGCAAATTACCTCTTGAAATTCCTACGAACTTATCAGCGCTTACCTTCACCTGGATTTTGCAAACCACCATAAAACTGGTATCAGGCTTATGGTTGAAAATCACCTCGATCAACTATATGACTTACTCACTAAATCTCACCAATTAAATGAATAAGTAAAATAAGCTTCGATACTCATTTCATTCTGGCTACATTAACTCCAGATTGTTTTTTTTCAAACCCGCTCGCCCCCCCAAAGCCCACCGTCCAGCAAAAATGCCTTATACCCTCGCTGTGCTAACAAGAAGGCTGCAGCCGAGCTTCGGCGCTCGCTCTGACAATACACTACATATTCCCTAGATTGATTGAGCACCCCAAATGCGTTTCGAGTCTCCGCAAGCGGAATATTAATGGCACCAGGGAGCTTGTCGAACTGATATTCCGAAGGATAACGTACATCCAACCACTGGCCACCATTAACAATTTTTTGGCGCGCGTCTTCAAGCGATATTCGCAATAACAATGGTTCACGCAAAAGTTCAATAAAATCTTTCTTGTCCAAGCGCAACAGGACTCCATCTGTCTTCATTGTTACAGTTGCATTGCGCTTGGCTTCTGACACTAGCGCCTCCTCTCCAAACGCGTCTCCACTTTTCAATTCAGCAAGAAGCATCGAGACACCACCAATCATCCGCTCAACGCGACATCTACCAGATTCGACAACATAATAATAATCGCCTTCGTCACCCTCTTTTATAATTGTTTCACCAGTACGAGTTTCAAAACGCTTAAATCGCTTAAGCAACTCTTCAATATGCGCAGACGGTAGCTGTGCAAATGCACCGTACTTCAGATTGCTAAGACTAAACATTCCCGACAGTATCGACCAATTCGATATAGACGGAGCGCTATTAGTCTGGCCATCACCATTTCCTGAGGTATCAATCGCGGCCAATTGATCCCAAGTTACCATTATGTCCAGCAAATCATCATCAATGCGCACAAGACTGATGTCTGTTAGCGAGTTCGCCCGCACAAATTCGCTCCCGCCTTTTCCAATAGCGCGGCTTGACTCATCACTCCCTCCCAAAAGCAGTATCGAGAATCCATCTGGGCGTATAAGTTCAAGTTTCCCACTAACGATATAGACTGACTGGCCAGCGACTCCCCTAGTACGAAAAGGATCAACACCTTGCGGCACAACCTCGATGTAACATAGATCAGCCAGTTCACGTAGCCTACTTTCCGACATACTGGATATGGGCTCGAGTTGCTTCAGTACTTCTATACTGACTTTGCTTGGCATAATTCTCTAAATCTTGCAGACTGCTACTGTTATGATTTATTCAACTTGTCAAAACTCAAATACTTGGTTGTTCTGTAACATGCGTGGCTGATACTGGCCTGCACATTCGGCAATCTCCTGCATCGTCAATTCAATTTCACCTGGCTTCAAGTGCGTTATAAATATGTCAGCACTGCGCTCAAGTTTAGCCAGTTCATCGGCGAGCATACTCGGACATAGGTGCTTTGATGCTATGGCAAGACTTTTTTCGCGATTACAGAATGCAGTTTCAATGATCAAATATCGTAGATTACCCATGCGATTTACCAGCCGCCATAACATGTCATTCACTGTAGTGTCACCGGTAAACACTAAACTACCCGCGCCTGAATCCAAATGGTATCCAACGGCCGGCACAGTGTGTGTTGCCGGCAATGCAGTAATACGTCGCCCAGCAAGGGTGACTACTTCACCAACCTGAAGGGGCTCATATTGCATAAATGGCCTTTCTACAGTTGGAATCTGGGTAAAGTCGGGCCATATCGCCCAGTTGAATACATGATTTTTCAAAGTTTCAATCGTCGCAGGCAGCGCATGGATTGTAAGCGGCCTATTTCTCATTCCCCCAACGGTATCAACCATGAATGGAATCGAGGTAATGTGATCAAGGTGAGAATGGGTTATGAATACATGATCAAGCAACGACAGTTCAGTTAGCGACAAGTCAGATACACCCGTACCAGCATCAATCAACACGTCGTTGTCGAGCAGCAACGAAGTAGTGCGCAAATGCCTTCCTCCAATGCCACCGCTACATCCCAGCACCCTCAATTTCATGGCTATATCCGCGTTGTCACTTTGATGATTACTTCTCGTCGAACGCAGTTACGCCGTCCCAGTCGGGTGGTAAAGATGCTCGACGTTTTTCTGCCACACGCTTTTCATACAACACGTACAGCGAGCAATTGGCATTCATTCGCTGCAGATTCAGTAGACTCATCTCTGCAATATCCCACTGCTGTGCACGGTATTGGCGCAGCGTCTGATGCCACAGCTTGAGTTCGTCCATTGTATTTTTGTCGAGTTCCGCTTCCAATCCTATCGGCTCAAAGATTGTCAGCGCCTCATCCTTACCTTTCACCTTAATCTTGTCGATCTCTTTGAACACAACGTCCTTTACCAACGCTTTGGTCACTTCGCCGACCAGCATCCCTACACCATAATACTTAGTTCGCCCCTCCAAACGTGATGCCACGTTGACAGCGTCTCCCATTGCCGTATATGCACGCCTCACCTGGGAGCCCATGTCTCCGACACGAACATTTCCGGTATTTAATCCGACGCCGATTTTCATCGTTGGCCAACCGCGCGTTGCAAATTTCTCATTTAATGCATGGCACGCACGTTGCATTTCCATTGCTGCTAGCACGCCATTCTTGGCGTGTTCGCCATCATCTATCGGCGCCCCCCAAAAGGCCATTATTGCATCGCCTATATACTTATCCAATGTCCCCTTGTGCCCACTTCGTATTATGGTACTCATAGTGGTCAAATAATCGTTAATATATTCGGCGAGTTCTTTGGGGCTCAAAGCTTCGGATATTCCAGTAAATCCACGCACATCAGAAAACAAGATTGTGAGTTCAGCACTACGCGGCTCCATACTGTATTTCTCGGGATCCTCAGCCATCTTATCGACTAATTCGGGTGGCACATATTGCCCAAACAACTCTGTAAACTGCCGCTTGGATCGCGACTCAACAAAATATCCATATGCCATATTGATCGTAAATAGGGCTGCTGTCATAAGTAGGCTAGTTGCAAGTGGCAGAATCAAGCCAGCTCCACTCCAGATTGTGATATTAAGCCCTGCAATCAGTACAACAACGAGAATCGACACCAGTGTGGCCCTTAGCGGGGAAAGGAATGGCATAAGGATTGACAGCGCCACTCCTCCAACAATTAGGAGTACCACCTCTGCGCCAAGCATATAGGGTGGCTTTTGCTTTAGATTGCGATCGAGTATTCCAGCAATCATATTTGCGTGAATCTCAACTCCTGGATAAACACTGCCAACCGGAGTCGATCTAAGATCTAAAAGCCCTGGCGCCGATGTCCCTATAAGAGCGATCTTACCCCTAAGCTTCTCCGGAGCAATCTTGTCAAAATGAATATCAGCAAGGGAAATATAGGGAAAACTGCGTTGGCCGCCACGATAAGGAACATACGCGCTCACCGTCTCATCTACTGGAATCTTTAGAGGCCCTACCTCGAGCCATTCAAGCCCAGAATAACCTTTAGAAATAAATCGATCAGGAGGATAACCGGGAACAACCTTCGGGAAGTCTAGGATGGTTCGCGCCATCGCCAGAGACAATGCCTCATAGTACTTTCCCTTATATTCCGCAAGTAGCGGAACGCGCCTTGAGACTCCATCAAAGTCAACAAATGGGTTGAAGTGTCCCGCATTTGCAGCAGATGCCTGAAAATCGGGTAGGTTTGCGCCATACCCTCTCCAACTGGTGAAGTTTATATTCCGCCCCGCAAACGCCCCTGCAGGTAGAACGGCCTCTGGAAGCGCCCCTGACTCCCTAGCTTCATCCTCGTTCGTAAAATAATAACCCAGTACTACTGGCTTGCCTTTGATAGTCTTGGCGAACATAGCATCATGGTCGAGCTGAGGACGAAGCTGAGTTAGCGCCTGTGAAAACTGCTGATTACCGGCCAGCTCTTTCTTTGCAAGCTGCTCAAGCACCTTTAAACCGGAACTCTCATCAGACTCTGCAAAAACCACGTCAAAACCAACAATCGCAATTCCGTACTTATCAAAAAGCTTATCAATCAATCTGGCGATTTGGTCACGCCCCCAAGGCCAGCGCCCTAATTCCGGCACGGCCAAGCTTTTTTCGTCAATATCAAGTATTACTATTCGATCATCTACTGTTCCCGGCATAGTAAAACGCAGCCGGGCATCATAGATAATATTATCAACTTGGGTAATAAAGCCGACTTGATAGAATCTCGCGGCATGACCAAGGAATAACAATACCACTAACAAACCAAGTGAAATGCGAACTATATGCTGCTTCAATCCCTCTCCCCATCGTGGGCACTCAGCGGCAACTGAGGAATTGCTTCCAGACCAAAATCAGGTCTTAAGAAAAAACTCCATCTTGACGCCGGCGAGTTCTATGATGTCATGATCGTTTAGGGCGTGTGCTTGCGTATCCAAAGTCTTGCCATTGACTATTGGCAAACTTGCTCCCTCAACGTGTGTAATAAAAAATCCATGCGGTCGACGCGTAATAACTGCTACCTGTACACCTGGCTTACCTAGTGTAGTCAACGGCTTAGTCAGATCGAGAGATCTTCCTGCGCTAGCACCAGACAATATTTGCAATGCACCGCGCTTAGTTGGGGCCGGTTGAGGAAGCACTACGGGCGCAACGGTGTGATGCGGAGCCCCCGCGGCAACACCCGGAGACGCAGCCAATGCGCCTTGATTGACCATCGTATCCCCAAATGATTTCGGGGCTGGAGTCGACTGCGCAACCGGTTTTGCAGCATGGGTAACTGGCGTTGGTGCCGAAACAGCCGGTGGCGGCGTCATTGCTTTCATTGCCCCCGGACGAAGAATCATCGTCTTCTCGAAATCCGCCGCTTTGGTTTGCGCAGGCGCCTCATTAATGTACTTTAGTTTGTATTTTCCAAGCTCTATGACATCGTTATTCTGTAAGAAATGCTTCTTTACAGACTGTCCATTCACTAACGTACCGTTAGTGCTGCCCAGATCCTCAAGAAAAGAGTCATTCAGAATTGACACGATCACTGCATGCTCTCCACTCACCGCAAGATTATCAATCTGGATGTCATTGTGCGGTTTGCGGCCGATGGTTGTCCTTTCCTTGCTCAAACTAATTTCTTTGAGCACCAGGCCGTCCATACTGAGAATCAGCTTCGCCATAGCAGTGTCCTCAAACTATAAAACTCTTGTTTTGCTGAGATAATCGATTTTTGCATTTTTGATTTTCGGCGCAAACCGTTGACTTGAATTTTTTCTCGTCACTTAAACCAACCCGCCAACTTTGAAACAAACCCCCGTCTAGCGGTAAATTCTTGCTTTACCCTTACCAAGATCACCGAAACGTTATCACGGCCACCATTGTCATTTGCCATCTGTACAAGTTGATGGGCACAAAGCTTCAGATTTGCACCTAACGTTTGCAGTGCCATACTTATGTCCTCGTCACTCACCATATCACAAAGGCCATCAGAACAAAGCAGGTAGATATCTCCTGGAACAGCATCATATTCATGTATCTCTGGCTCGACTGCTGGATCAATGCCGAGTGCTCTGGTCACCAGATTCTTGTTCGCCGAAAGCTTTGCCTGCTCTGGGGTAAGTATTCCGGCATCAATCTGTTCCTGAAGAAGGGAGTGATCTTTTGTGACCTGCTTGAACGCATCACCTCGTTGCCGATATAGCCGTGAATCCCCAATATGAGCAACTGCTAACTTGTTGTCATAAAACAATGCCACTACAAGAGTCGTTCCCATTCCAGAATATTGAGGTTGACTTTGCGATGCCTGATAAATGGACGTATTGGCCTTTGCAATTTGATCGCGCAAAATATTTTCGGCCATCGTCTTACCAGTAGACTCTATAACGGTATAGGGTGGTGTTTCCTCGATCAAATGTTGCAGTTCCGTCGTAATTACCGTCGTTGCCATGCCACTAGCAACTTCCCCTGCGTTATATCCTCCCATACCGTCGGCCAGTACAACCAACCCTTTACTTACGTCAGACGCAATAGAGTCCTCATTATGGGACCGAACCATACCAGGGTCGGTCGCGCTCGCAATTTCAAGTGCATCACTTAGATTCAAGGTCTTCTCGCCTTTTAGAGACTTATATCAACGTCGGAAGTTTTGCTTGCACTACCACCGGTAGTAACGACAGCCCGTAGAGCAGTGGCAAATTCCTCCCCACTCTGAAAGCGCTGATCAGCATCCTTCGCCATTGCCTTGCCCAGAAACTCAACCAACCCCGCTGGCAATTCAGAATTCACTGCAAGAATACTTGGCGTAGGCTCATTTGCTATCTTGAACATTAATTGCGCCATCGAGTCACCCTCGAAAGGAAGCTTTCCGCAAGCCATCTGATACAAGCTAACGGCAAGCGAAAAGAGATCGGATCTGCCATCAACCTTTATTCCAGACAATTGCTCAGGCGACATGTAGGAGGGTGTACCAAGCACCATTCCGGTCTTAGTCTTGGACGAGTCAGTAATTCGTGCAATACCAAAATCAGTTACTTTAACGACATCATGTTCAAGCTCATACATGATGTTGGCAGGCTTAATATCCCGATGTACAACATTTTGTTTATGCGCATATCCGAGCGC
The DNA here is from genome assembly GCA_947479645.1 of Betaproteobacteria bacterium. Classification (GTDB taxonomy): domain Bacteria; phylum Pseudomonadota; class Gammaproteobacteria; order Burkholderiales; family SG8-39; genus CAIYPG01. Next base: position 12,726 of record CANKAJ010000031.1, read on the forward strand.
GTCCGCCACACGCGCCACGATTGAAATAACTTTTTCAACAGGCAATAGATTCCCGAACTTGGTAAATGCGACCAGATCCTTACCCTTGAGTAATTCCATGGCAATATAGCAAAGATCATGCTCTTCACCTGCATCGAATATTGTCACGATATTAGGGTGCGACAATCTGCCAGCAGTTTCCGCTTCGCGAAAGAAACGCTCCTTGACTTCCACTAATTCATCCGCCTCAAACTCCTGCGACAACGCCATTGTCTTAATTGCAACTACTCTACCAATCTTAGGGTCATTCCCAAGATAAACCACACCCATTGCACCTTTGCCGAGTTCCTTCTCAATTTGATAACGACCGAGCATAGGCTTCTCGACGTTTCCACCCTCCCCGAGAATACTGGCATTGGTCCTGCCGCTGCCACCACCGCCAAGAATAACTGTTTCTGAAAGTTGCTTGGCTCTTTGCAGACGCTGCTCAAGATCACGAAACTTAGGATTAAAGTCAGCCATATAACGAAATACCGCCTCAGCCTTATTGAATTGGCGCTTACGCTCAAAATCAAGTGCCAAGTTGTATAGATTGTCCATCAAGGTCTCGTCTAACGGAACTTTTCGAAAGTAGTCGAAGGCCATGTCTAGCTGCCCTTGTCCCTGAAATGCAAGTCCCAGCATCCGAGCATTTGCCGCCGATTGAGCATCTGATTTTTCCTTACCCGCCTCGGTCATGACAAATCGTTTTGTGACCAAAAGTACATGACCGACAACCAAGAGTACAAGCGGCAGCATCAATTGCAACCACATTGCCTGCCCAGTCATTAAGGTAAAGTGAACAATCAGGATCACCGCTACCAATCCAGAACTGACGGCGGCTCCTAATCCGGCAGTCAATCGCGGCAGCAAGGCAATCAAATAACCACCTACCAACAGAAATACAACTAACTCAACCCAATAGCCCCAACTTGGCACAACGAAAAAATGTTCTTGAAGTATTGAAGACACGGAGTGTGCCAAAGTAATAACAGGTGCCATCGCAGGCGAAACAGGAGTTACGGAGGCCGTACCCACACCAGCCGCTGTTGGGCCTATTAGCACAACCTTATCTTTTAAATTGTCCGCCGATACCTTGCCAGAATAGATATCAAAAAAGGAATCAACTCGGAACACCGACTTGCCGTCCCGATCCTTGTAGAAAAACGTATTCATCTGCAAAGCCGGATCAGTGGCAATTTTCAAATTCCCGATTGTTACTCCCTGACCTAGATGAACCTTGATGTCACTTACCGCCAGATTAAGACTCTTTGCAGCGAGCAACATAGATAGTGATGGATAATATTGATCGAAGAATTGCAATACCAGCGGCTCCGACCGCACCGCTCCATCAACATCAACATTTGCATTTAAATGTCCGATTCCTATCGCACTTTTCCCGATTTCTTCCACAGGCATTGATATTGCCGCGGAAGCTGGCAACGGCGTCTCAGTCGACGCGCTTGAAACTGCGGATAGTTTGTTACTTAATACGAACTCGGGAAGTGCACGGTCTGGCTTTCCTCTGGGCTCACCTAGTTCGAATAACATGGGAAGAAGTACATTGCCAGCTTTAGAGTAGCTTTCGGCCAACTTTCGATCCGTGTTAAGAGCCTGTTCGGCCTCTTGCAGAAGCCCTCCCACTTCACCAGTGGCAAGCACAGGCATTCGACTAGAAATTTCGAGCAGTTTTTGGATGAATACCAGTCCTGGATCGACTTGGGGCTCACTGAAAAAAACAAGATTACCAACAACTTTTACCTTGGCAGCCCCCAAAATATCAGCCATTTTTGCATGCACTTCTCGGGACCAAGGCCAGCGGCCAATGTTACGAATACTGGACTCATCAATCGCTATTACAACAACTTTATCACTAGGCACACGAGAAGAAGCCCTTACCCCCCAATCGTAAGCTGCACGCTCCAGACTCTGAATAAGTTGTGAATGCCCAGCAAGGAGCAGTAACAGCGTGACCGCAAGGCCGAGGAACCAATCCTTCTTCCAGAATCCCGACTTCATGGATCCGCTCCCAAATCAACTTAATATCGCTCTTGATATGCCCAATTCAATACGAATAGACCACAAATCATCGACTTGAATCGAGTACATCAGCATTAAAAAGTGCGATGCCACGCATGCCGGCACCCACTCCAAACTTCCCTGAGACTGCCATTGCAAGCTATCAGCGCCAACAAACAACGGTTTCTACACAAGTTTGTGTAGAAACAGCCTAATAGTCGGCATTCTTACAGTTAACTATCGGATTAGTCAATATTTTTTGGCAATAGAGGACGACCAAATCGTAGCTTTACTGAACGTGTCTGCTTCTCGTAGCCTTAATTCAATTCACTGATTGTAATCATGGGATACAAAATGGAATGGCTAAAAAATAGCTAACATCCTACATTCTGTTCGCAACATTGCGCCCCAAGAAAACGTAACAAACCCATACACAGTAGGTAATGGAAATCACAGCCAATCTATTCATTAGAGATACTGTTACTAGAACTTGGGATTGCAACTTTCCCAATGCCTGACCCCATATAGACGCCTTTTATTGGAGTTAACCTAGAATGAGACGTATTGACGAAGTCTTGCCGTTCCACGGCATTCCCACTATCGCATAAACATATCTCACGATATTCTGCTCGGCGAATGGCTTTGCCATACGCACATTCGTTAAAATGCCGCTGACTTCACAAGGCCCATCCTAAATTAGGTTCACCATGCCTGTATTATTTGCAATAACTGCGTTCGTTTCAGCATTTCTTCTTTTCCTCCTCCAACCGATCATCGCGAAGCAGATTCTTCCTTGGTTTGGCGGCTCTGCATCGGTATGGACAACTTGCCTGGTGTTTTTCCAGACACTGCTACTACTTGGTTACGGCTACTCTCATTGGCTAGCACATAGCGTCAAACCACGCAGGCAAGCCCTTGTACATATCGCACTACTGTTATTTTCCTGCGTAGCATTGCCGATAATACCGGGGGCGATCTGGAAGCCCCTTGGCAACGACGACCCAACACTGCAGATCCTTGCCGTGCTAACGACCACAGTAGGTCTGCCATACTTTGTGCTTGCAACGACCAGTCCACTTATCCAAGCATGGTATGCACGCGCCTTATCACGAATACCATACCGACTCTTTGCACTATCCAATTTTGGATCACTACTTGGGCTACTCGCCTATCCTTTCGCTGTAGAACCCTGGGTTTCAAACCGCATTCAGTCAATTTCCTGGTCTGGAGCCTACATCGTGTTTGGATTGCTTTGTGCGATCTCGGCTTTGGCGAGCAGCAATAAAAGCAGCAGTGCGCAGAAAGAAAGCAGTTCTGCACCGGAACCTGTAAGCAAAAGCCCGTTCTTTTCAGAAAGGGTATTGTGGCTCGCATTATCAGCAACGGGATCAATGCTCCTAATTGCTGTAAGCAATCACATTTGCCAGAACATCGCTTCAATACCGTTTCTATGGATCGTTCCACTCGCATTGTATTTATTAACATTTATTTTGTGCTTTGAAAGCACCGGTTGGTACAGGCGCAGCCTATTTCTACCACTGGCTGCAACCGCCATCATCGCAATGGGTGCGACACTAAGTAGTCTTGAACTGAAACTTGTCGTCCCAGTTCATCTGGCCGGATTATTCATATTGTGTATGGTTTGTCATGGAGAATTGTCACTGAGTCGACCAGCCCCCCGTTTCCTGACTGGCTTTTTCCTGCTTTTATCTGCTGGCGGCGTATTGGGCGGACTTGCAGTGGGGATCGCTGCCCCCTACGTATTAAAGGGCTATTTTGAGCTTGGCATCACACTCACACTAGCTGCGACGCTGGTAATTATTCGAACCCGGACTATGCGAATATGGATTCCGATAACAGCCGTTGGAGTTGCAACATTTTCGGCACATACAAGCTTCAAACAATTCAATGAAAATCAGGACTCAGTTATTGCCGCCGAACGAAGCTTCTATGGCGCATTACGTGTTCGTGACTATGGATCTCCTGACCATGTGCGCACTCTGCAACATGGCGCAATTCGACACGGCGCGCAAATTATGGAACCGCCGTCTGAAAGAAGTATTCCGACCAGTTATTATGGATCAGAAAGCGGATTCGGTATCGTAATGTCGGCGCTCAATGAGCGGGGCAAACCATTGCGCGTAGGCATTATTGGTTTGGGCTCAGGAACAACTGCCGCCTATGGACGACCTGGCGACGTATATCGATTCTATGACATCAACCCTCAAGTCATCGACCTTGCAAAAAGGTACTTTACCTATCTTGGCGATAGTAAAGCCACGATTGAACTTTCGCTGGGTGATGCACGTTTAAGTCTCGAGCGAGAGAATGATGGAAAATTTGACGTTATAGCGGTCGATGCCTTTTCAGGTGACTCAATACCAACACATCTGCTGACCGCCGAAGCAATTAACGTGTATTTTCAGAGATTAAGACCTGATGGGATATTACTAATTCACACTACTAACCGATATCTCGATCTTCCACCAGTGGTCAAGGTACTCTCCGAGCATTACGGAATGTTAAGCGCCATCATCGAAAACGAGCCAAATGAAGAAGAGTCAGCGCGACAGCAATCCGACTCTGACTGGGTGATCGTTACGAGAGATAAGCAAATTCTGACCGTTCCATCAGTCGCGGCACGTGCAACACCAATCAAACCTCGATCCGGAGTTGCCCTGTGGACAGATGATTACAACAATCTATTTCGAATCTTGAAATAGGTTACTAGCGGATTCAAAACTCAACCATTGCAAAAAGAATCTGCAAATATCTTGTACCCGCTAAGAAACGGCAAATAATTTGTCGCACGCAATCCTACTAATACATCATAACTACTTAAGGACAGACTTCAGCAACTTACCCATTTCCGCAGGATTACGCGTAACCTTGATTCCGCACTCTTCCATTATCGCTAGTTTTTCCTGTGCGGTACCTTTACCACCGGAAATGATAGCGCCAGCATGCCCCATCCGCTTGCCTTCTGGAGCAGTTACACCCGCAATAAATCCAACAACCGGCTTTTTCATGTTGGACTTCACCCAGCGAGCTGCGGTCTCTTCGTCCGAGCCTCCAATTTCACCAACCATAATGACGGCGTCGGTATCTGGATCTTCATTAAACATCTTTAATACGTCGATGTGCTTAAGGCCGTTAACGGGGTCTCCCCCGGTACCCACGCAGGATGATTGCCCGAGGCCGAGTTCCATCAGCTGCCCCACCGCCTCATACGTAAGCGTCCCGGAACGGGAAACCACGCCTATACGCCCCTTCTTGTGGATATGGCCCGGCATAATGCCAATCTTAACTTCGTCTGGGGTGATGACCCCGGGACAATTCGGCCCGACCAGTATAGTTCTCTTACCTTGCATCTTGTAACGCGTCAAAATCATGTCACGAACTGGAATACCTTCGGTAATGCATATCACGAGATCGAGCCCGGCCTCTACCGCCTCGTCAATAGCACCTGCCGCACCTGCTGGAGGAACATATATCACACTGACATTTGCACCAGTTTTTTCCTTGGCTTCCTGGACCGTGGCAAATATCGGTATTCCGTCAAAACTCTCCCCAGCTTTCCTAGGATTAACGCCAGCCACATAGCAGTTTTTCCCATTGGCGTAATCACGGCCAGCGCGTGTATGGTATTGCCCGGTATTACCGGTGATTCCCTGCGTAACAATCCGGGTATTCTTGTTTATCAGAATGGACATCTCAGCGCGCTCCCTTCACAGCAGCGACAATTTTTTGCGCCGCCTCTGCCATATTTTCGGCAGAAATAATTGGCAGTCCGGACTCGGCCAGCATCTTCTTGCCAAGATCTTCGTTAGTACCCTTCATTCGTACGACCAATGGCACTTTCAATTGCACCGCTTTTGACGCAGTGATTACGCCCTCTGCAATGGTGTCGCACTTCATAATGCCGCCAAAAATATTAACCAGAATGGCTTTTAGCCCAGGGTTTTTCAGCATGATCTTGAATGCTTCAGTGACTTTCTTAGCGTCAGCACCTCCGCCTACATCAAGGAAATTGGCGGGTTCCGCACCGTAGAGCTTGATGACATCCATAGTTGCCATGGCCAAGCCGGCTCCGTTGACGAGGCAACCGATATTACCATCTAGAGATATGTAAGAAAGTCCAAACTTGGACGCCTCAATTTCGGCAGGATCTTCTTCATCAAGGTCACGCAACGCAAGTATTTCAGGGTGACGGAATAGCGCGTTGTCATCGAAATTAAATTTGGCATCCAAGGCTACAATGCCGCCACTGCCCGTCAGGATCAATGGATTAATTTCGGCTAGACTCGCGTCAGTCTTATCGAAAGCCTCATATAAAGCTTTTAGAATGCTCCTCGCCTGTGGCACAGAAGTATCAGGAATACCAATTTTTCTCGCTACCTCATCAGCTTCGGCGTCCTTTAGTCCTGTACCCGGATCAATGAATACTTTGTGGATTTTTTCCGGAGCGTGGGCGGCCACTTCTTCTATATCCATCCCCCCCTCCGAACTTGCCATCAACACAACTCTCTGCGTGCCTCGGTCAACGACCATGCCAACATAAAGTTCCGCCTTAATGTCGGCTCCCTCTTCAACCAGCAACCGCCTTACCTTTTGTCCTTGCGGCCCGGTCTGATGCGTGACGAGTTGCATTCCAAGAATTTGCCCGGCCAACACCTTGACGTCGTCAATCGACTTTGCAATTTTAACGCCGCCACCCATACCTCTGCCGCCAGCATGTATTTGAGCCTTTACCACCCAGACCTTGCCGCCCAGAGTCTGGGCTGCACTCACTGCTTCATCCACGGAAAAGCACGCCACTCCTTTCGGAGTAACTACGCCGAAATTTCGCAGCACTTCTTTCGCCTGATATTCATGTATTTTCACTATTGCCAACTCCTGCGAAACTGATGCAATTGCTCAAAAGCAAAAGAAGAAAAGAAAGCACCGTAACCCCACTTCACAATATGTAACTCTAAGTACAACATCATCGCTATTACAGTAAATTCTCATTCTCTGAAAAGGCTACGCTTGAATGCATACAAAATGCTTCCACATAAGCACGCAAAAAGCATTCGTACGCTATAAGCCAAGATGACGAATTAATGAATTCTGTCGATGTAAAAATTGTAACATGATGGCCTATCGCGCCATTCGTTGAGGATCGACCCAATAGCCTTAGTTCAAAGATCATCCTTTTTCTTCAAGAGTCACTCTGCACCTGGCTTTACGCCAGCCGCTTTTACTACTTTTGCCCACTTGACAATCTCCGCCTTGATATACCCACCAAATTCCTCTGGAGCCATTAACGAGGCCTCTGCCCCTTGACTTAGCAGATAACTTTTCATATCGGAGGTTGCCATAATCTTTGCGACCTCATCGTAAAGGCGACGGGTAATCGGTTGCTGCATCCTTGCCGGCCCCATGATGCCAATCCAAGATCCCACTTCAAAGTCAGATATGCCCTGTTCAATAAACGTGGGCAGTTCAGGCAATAGATCGGAACGTTTTAGAGTTGCGGAACCAATTGCACGCACCTTTCCGGCCTTTACCAAGGGAACCATGGCCGAATAGCCTGAACAGTACATCTGCACCTGACCACCAACCAGGTCGGTCATTGTCTGAGCACCTCCCTTGTAAGGCACGTGAACCATTTTCATGCCCACCATGCTCATTAGCAACTCGATGCATAGATGCGGGGTACCACCGCTACCGGTTGTGCCGAAATTAAGCTCTCCTGGCTTAGACTTGGCTAGAGCAACCAGTTCCTTCACATTCCTTGCAGGCACTTGCGGATTGATCCCAAGCATGTATGGAACTTTCGCTATCAGCGCCACCGGCGTCAGATCTCGGGTGGAGTCATAACCAAGATCAGGATAGACGCTTGGACTTATAGCGATCGGACCATTAATTGCGAGCAGCAGTGTGTACCCGTCCGGGACCGCTTTGGACACCATTTCCGACCCCATGTTTCCGGCTTGACCGGGGCGGTTTTCGACCAAAATGGTTTGCCCCAAACCTGGCGCCAGTTTTAATGCAAGAGCACGCCCGATAATGTCATTGCTGCTCGCACCCGCAACAAAGGGAATAACCAATCGTATTTGCTTGTTAGGATAGGCTTGCGCCCATGCTCCGCCTGAAACAACATCCAAAAGCGCAGCAAGAATCATGCACGCCACTGCCCAGCATAATGAACTCCTGGCGAAATTACTTGGCATTGCCAAACACGGCATGACCTCTATAGACACCATTTTGTGTGACCTCCCTTGAAATACCATATTGGCTACCTTTCCAATAATCAATTCTTTACCTTGGACCAGATTGGGCGCCCAGACAAGTCATTCTATCCCGAGATTGGCTTACCGCATTGACATTGGTCCAAGACTTAGGCAAGAAGTATTTCAACGACATATTGGCATCTATCCTTCTGCTCAATTCAAAAATGCATTCGGGCTTTATTGAAACGCGAGTTCAAATTCGAAGTGCAATTTTGATCAACAAGGTGAAAGGGCCAGATGCGATAGCATCCGAGCCCCTCGACCGCCAAGTCAAAGAACATGGCTGTAATCTGATATGCCCCTGCTAAGCGAAACAATCTGCGCGGAGAAAAAATGAAATATGTGCTTTCCCTTGACCAAGGAACGACGAGTTCCCGTGCCATCATTTTTGACCAGCAAGGCATTGCACGTAGCAAGGTTCAGAAGGAACTACGACAAATTTACCCCCAACCGGGATGGGTTGAGCATGATCCGGAATTAATCTGGCGCTCACAAGTGGAGTGTGCTCGCCGCGCAATCACCAAGGCTAGGCTTAGTCCATCTGATATCGTCGCGATCGGCATAACTAACCAGCGCGAAACAACAATTGTCTGGGATCGGCGCAACGGCCAACCAGTACACAATGCCATAGTTTGGCAGGATCGCAGGACTGCTGACTGTTGTGAAAAACTGAAACGGGATGGACTAACAGACTTGATTCAAAGCCGAACCGGACTGGTACCAGATCCTTACTTTTCTGCGACAAAAATCGCCTGGATTCTCGACAGTATCCCAGGACTGCGGATGCATGCTGAACGCGGCGAGCTTGCTTTTGGCACGGTGGATACATGGCTAGCCTGGAAACTTTCCAATGGAGCGCTGCATGTGACCGACGTCAGCAATGCCTCCCGAACCATGCTTTTCGACATTCATCGTGGCCAATGGGATGCTGACCTATTGGAGATATTCGGTATCCCTGAATCAATGTTGCCAACTGTTCGGCCTTCTGCCTTTCTATACGGGAGATCGGCGGCCAAAATTCTGGGAGCCGAAATACCCATAGCCGGCATTGCCGGTGATCAGCAGGCGGCACTTTTTGGCCAAGCCTGCCATGCCCCCGGCATGGCCAAGAACACGTATGGCACGGGCTGCTTCATGTTACTCAACACAGGTAACCATGCCATTCCCTCAAGAAACGGATTGATAACAACATGCGCTGCCAGCATTTCTTCGTCAAAACAGCAATTTGCACTTGAAGGTAGCGTTTTCAATGCAGGTGCTGTCATACAGTGGCTACGCGACGGATTACGACTAATCCCTACGACTCCAGCAGTCGAGAAACTAGCTGCGTCGGTACAGGATTCGGGGGACGTCTTTCTTGTGCCTGCTTTTACAGGATTAGGCGCTCCGTATTGGGATCCACTGGCGCGTGGCACGCTGATCGGACTCACACGCGGCACCACGGGCGCCCACATTGCTCGAGCAGCGCTTGAGTCCATCGCATACCAGTCGACAGATTTGCTCCAGTGCATGCAGCGGGATGCGGGAATAAGAATAAAGGAATTGCGAGTTGATGGTGGTGCCAGCACCAACACACTACTGATGCAGTTCCAGGCAGATCTGCTTGGAGTCGCGGTCTCACGCCCATACATTACGGAAACTACAGCCTTGGGTGCAGCTTACCTGGCAGGACTTACAACCGGGTACTGGAAGAATCGCGCAAGTATCGCTAGGCAGTGGAAGATTGAAGCCCGCTTTGAGCCACGCATGACTCGCGCCGAAGTAGATGAGCGTATGCATCGGTGGCGTGCTGCAGTTGAACGCTCACGCAACTGGGCCATCAATCAATAATCTTCCCAACAGCAAACCGGTCAGTCATCGCAACGCTGAGAGAAGCGTTACGTAAGTAATTATCCAGCATATTTTTTTATACTGACTTTGCTATACAGGAAGCATATCCATGGCAATTGCAGACTGGCCCATTTCAGAACGTCCGCGCGAGCGTTTGCTTAGATTTGGTGCCAAACATCTCAGCGATACGGAGTTACTCGCGATTTTTCTCAGAACAGGAATTCGCGGGCGTAGCGCACTCGATCTAGCTCGCGAACTTCTGACTACATTCGGCTCCCTGACGGCCTTGCTTTCCGCGAGCCCAAGCAGTTTGCTTGAGTCACCGGGAATGGGAGAAGCAAAAATAGCACAACTATTGGCGGTACAGGAACTTACCCGACGTACCTTGGGAGAGCAATTGGCAACAGGAACAGTACTTACCTCGCCGCGCGCTGTAGGAGACTACCTTCGGCTAACGCTGGTAGGACTCAATCACGAAGTTTTCTGTATTGTTCTGATGGATGCACAACATCGCGTCATTACTTGTGAAGAATTATTCAGGGGCACATTAACACAAACGAGCGTATATCCACGTGAGGTCGTCAAATGCGCGTTGCACCATAATGCTGCCTCGGTGATCCTGGCCCATAACCACCCATCCGGTATAGCAGAGCCGAGCCAAGCAGACGAGATACTAACGCGATCGCTTTGCTCGGCACTGGCACTAGTGGATATTCAAGTCCTTGATCACTTTGTCGTTGCAACAGATCGAATCGTAAGTTTTGCGGAGCGCGGTCTACTATGATCTGAAAAATACTTTTAAATCAATGTGCATAAAGCTTCCCGATTGAACACTGCGTTCAATTATCCGATTTTAGTTGAACGGGGCTGTGTAAATAGTCTATAATCCACGGTTTTCCGTCTGGAGCATTGCAATGGCTCGAGTCTGCCAAGTTACTGGCAAGAAACCGATGGTTGGGAACAATGTGTCCCACGCCAACAACAAAACCAAGCGCCGGTTCCTTCCGAACCTGCAGTATCGTCGATTCTGGATTGAGTCCGAGAAACGCTGGCTCAGCATGCGAGTATCGAACGCTGGGCTGCGCACCATCGACAAGAAGGGTATCGAGGTGGTACTCGCCGAATTACGCGAACGCGGTGAGATTTAAGAGGACTGAGTCATGAGAGAAAAGATCAAACTGGAATCAACTGCCGGCACTGGGCACTTCTATACGACATCCAAGAACAAGCGCACCAAGCCTGACAAACTTGAGATCAAGAAGTACGACCCTGTAGCACGCAAGCATGTTGCGTACAAGGAAACAAAGCTGAAATAGCGAATTTCTGTCGGTTTAACAATAACAAACGATGTCGTACGCATAATAAAAAAGCCCGCACTGCGGGCTTTTTTATTATGCGTACGACAAGTTAAAGCCGCGTCGATCCATCAAAGACTATCAAGCATAGCAACGCAGGCGTTGCGAGAACTCAACCAACGGGGTAATGCCGCTGGATTCGGCGCGATGACACCAGTCCTGCAATTGTTTAACAAGCTGATCCTTCGATGAAGCCGATCGCTCCCAAACGGCAGCCAACTCCTTGCGCATCGCATAGACCGTATGCAATGCCTTACTCTTCGTTAGCGCTGCCTCAAGTCTCACGCGATCCTTCTCGGCCAGACTACTTTCATCTCGCATCAACCAACGACTCAAACTCTTCAGCACTAGAGCATCCTGCGGTGAAAATTGCCGGAGCTTTCCAAGTTCCTCAGCGTAAGTCACCTTCAGGGACTTTGCATATTTCGAAAGCACGTCATAGCGATTTGCAATCACCGCCTGCAGTGTTTCCCCGTCAATCATCTCTTTGGCCTCGCTAAAGCGAGGCTTTGGTGCGACTTTCTTGACCGTCGCCAGATCGAGCATCTCAAATATGCGTATGTACATCCAGCCAATATCAAATTCATACCACTTGTTTGACAACTTGGCTGAAGATGCAAAAGCGTGGTGGTTATTGTGAAGCTCCTCGCCTCCGATCAGGATACCCCAGGGGGCAATATTGGTAGCAGCATCCCCGCACTCAAAATTGCGATAGCCCCAGAAATGTCCAATGCCATTGATGACACCTGCTGCCCAAAACGGAATCCAGGCAACCTGCACAACCAGTATCACAACGCCAGGTACGATTCCCAAAAGAGCAACATTGATTAATCCCATTAGCGTCATGCCGGAAAGCGTATATCGAGTGTAGACATTGCGTTCCATCCAATCATCAGGCGTGCCATGACCGTAACGATCCAGCGTTTCCTTCTTCAGTGCCTCTTTAACATAAAGGAATACGCCCCCCCACAAAACTCGGTTTATACCAAGAATCTGTGGGCTGTGAGGGTCGTCAGCGGTTTCGCACTTAGCGTGATGCTTACGGTGTACAGCCGCCCATTCCTTGGTAACCATGCCTGTGGACATCCAGAGCCAGAGGCGAAAAAAATGACTGAGAATAGGGTGCAATTCCAGCGCCCGGTGCGCCTGGCAACGGTGCAAAAAAACCGTAACGCTGACAATTGTGATGTGGGTAAGTACCAGCGCCACCACAACCAGTTCCCACAACGTCAGATCAAATACTCCAGAGAACAACATCGGCATCGCGTTTGCCCCCACCCTTGGTTATTGTGCCCGCGATTCTACGTGATTTACCAAGGGCCGCAATCGAGAAATTTACCTGGACACTCAGGGGAGTCCATCTGCGGATGGCAGACTGGAAATAATCCGTATATCCCTCTGCGGAAACGGAATTTCGATTCCCTGCAGGCGAAATACGCGCAGAACTTCGCGACTGATGTCGGACTGAATATTTAACCGCCCGGCTTCGGGATCATCAATCCAGAAGCCCAACTCAAGGTCAATGCCGCTATCCGCAAACTTCTTGAGGAGCGCCGATGGTTTAGGCTCCACCAATACTCGGGAGTGCTCTCGCGCACATTGACGCAATACTTCCAAAGCTTGCTCGACATTGGTGTCATAGGAAACCTGGATCTGGATCGCCAAGCGCATCTTCCGGTCGGAATGGGTATTACTGATTACCATGGAAGTAATCAAAATTTCATTCGGTACAATCGCCTCGCGCCCATCCAATCCTCGCAATACGACATAGCGGGTGGTAATATTTTTTACTTGGCCATAGAAGTCGCTGATGGTAATAAAGTCACCGAGGCGTATGGACCGATCCAGCAAAATGATGAACCCGCTCACATAATTGCTTGCCACCTTCTGAAGCCCAAATCCCAACCCGACACCCAGTGCGCCACCAAATACAGATAACACAGTAAGATCAATTCCTACCAGCGGCAATACAACAAGCACTGCAAACAAAAGCAACAAAGCCTTGGAAAGGCGTGCAAACACAACGCGCAGACTTGAGTGCAGTGTCTCGGCTCGCATCAGCTGCACCTCGATAGCACTTGCCGCCCAGAGCGCCATGAGCAGCGTCAACAATATCCAGAACAACGCTTGAATCACCAGCCACACAGAAATCTTCTGCTTGCCAACTGCAAAGCGAGCACTTTCCAGAAAATCGATCACATCCGGTAAAACACCCAGGATGTGCAGCGCAACCACGCTCCATACCAATACTGCGATGACACGCTCGAATCCGATCAGCACCCCCCCAGACGGAAACACATGTCGCAATGCGTAGAACAGCACGCGGATCAACGCCATCGACATAAGCAAGGGCACTGCTACGTTCAATAGATTGACGTGATGCCAATGATTTAGAACCGGTCGGGCGGCCAGTACCAACATCAACGCAAGGAGCGGAAACAAAATCCTCTTAAGTCCGCCTACCCCCAACTTCCAGACACTGTTTTCCTCCAGTCTTGGCAGAACGATAATACGGTTGAAGAGCCATGCCAGGCCCAAGCAGAAAACCAATGTTCCCGCCTGCCATAAAATATCAGGCTGATGCAGGTCACGCCAGAGATCTAGGAGTAGGTGATCGAATTCAGGGTTCATTTGTACGTGCATCGAATCAAATCAAATAACTGCAGTAGACAGCCCGGTATAGCCTACTTCTGCATGAAGCCACTATGCAATAGTGACGTAATCGATAACAATCAACCTCAGACTCATGCCGTACGCTCTAGCACCGCCGCAAAAAAACCGTCAGTCCCATGCACTGCGGGCCACAATTCGAAATAGTCGCCGCAATCGATTCCGATTTTCTGGCGCTTCATGATTTCACCTGCAGACTGCAAGGCGAATGTGGCATGCTCCTTCAGGAAAGCTGTAATAATGTCCTGGTTTTCTTCTGGTAAAAGACTGCAAGTTGCATAAACTAGTCGTCCTCCCGGCTTGAGCAACGTAGCAGCCGCCTTGAGAATCGCACCCTGCTTTTCACGAAGTTCTTCAACAGATTTCTCTGTCTGACGCATTTTCAGATCCGGATTCCGACGCAACGTACCAAGACCGCTACAGGGCGCATCAACCAATACACGGTCTATCTTCCCGGCCAGACGCTTTATACGCGAGTCGCGCTCCCCATCGATTCTTTGAGGATGAACATTCTGCAGCCCGGAGCGAGCCAGTCTCGGTCTCAGATTTTCAAGCCGCTTTGCAGATATATCGAAAGCATATAGCCGTCCAGAAGAATGCATCAACGCCCCCATGGCCAGTGTCTTGCCACCAGCCCCAGCGCAGAAATCAACGACCATTTCGCCGCGCCTGGGCTCCATCAGCCAGGCCAGCAATTGACTTCCCTCATCCTGCACCTCTATGTCACCAGACAAGAACAGCGGATGTCGGTTAATCGGCGGATTTCCGTCCAAGCGTATACCCGCAGGTGAATACGGTGTTGGATGGCAAATCAATCCATCAACTGCAAGTAGCGCCAATGCATCTTCGCGCTTGCATTTGAGCAGATTGACACGCAAGTCAAGTGGAGCAGGCTGCTGCAATGCTCTTGCGTGCATAAGCAGGGTTGCATCATCCCAGCGACGTCGCAATGCGGCAATGGCCCAATCAGGCAGGTCGCACTGGACTTCAAAAGGCTGCTCCAGATGCGCTGCGGTCTTAATTGCCGCGACCCACTCAGCATCACCACGCCTAAATAACACCTCCAGTTCGCGCAAATTCGCCCCCAATAGAGAGGCCCATATTGCCAGCGCCAAACGGCGAAACCCAGACCCAGGCGCTATAGTTTCGAGCAAACGCCAGCGACGCAATCCGGCATATACAGTATCTGCAATCAGAGCTCTATCCTGCCTGCCTGCCTCACGGTGATTTCGAAAGAACCTCGACAAAACCGCATCCGCAGGATGGGAAAACTGAGAGGCCTCGGAAAGCGCATGTGCGCATAGTTCCAACAATGGTGCGGAAAAGCGCATGGGTCATGTACTCAATTCAATATAAGATGAGCGACAGTGCTTAAGCACCAATTCGCGTGACAAGCTGATCCAGGCGCGTACCATCCTTTTCAATAACCAGAATTCGTACCGGCGCGTAAAAGTGCTCGGTTGCCAGCCAGATTTCGGTACCCCGGTCGTCACCCGGATCTTTCTGCTTGACAAGTTTTATGGTTTCCATCGCGCCAGCCTGAGTCTGTAACGTTTCCGTCCCCGTCACAAGGTACCGAAATGTGCTCAACCCCCTGCCGTCAGAGAGGATGGCGTTGACTTCCTTGCCTTTACGAGTAAATTCCGGTGAACGGAACGCAAAATCCCACAAGAACGACAATCGGTCCGAAAGAGGCTGAGAGTGGTTAGCTGCAGGCATGGCCTGAGTTTCTCCCCTGCCGTCCTGTCCCTGGATAAGACTCGACTTAACCCAATCAAATCGCGCAACATTTTCCGCTGCATCACCACGACGGTCACGAAACTCAGTTGGCTTCAGCCCATCGCCCCCCACCATTCCCCGCGCCAAGCGCCGTGCCGCGCCTGAACGAATCAGTGCATACAAGCCCTTGCCCTTGACCTCCTCACTGATCGAGTAATTCTTGTGATCATGCTCCAGCCTGTTCACCACCAGCGCCACTGCCGTCCCGTTATAGATCATATCGTATTCAAGCACGAGCTTCTGCGGCGGCAACGCATACGCTTGCGCTATCTGCAACGAAAACACTACGCAAACCCAAAATAACAGCGGTCTCATTTTGAAACACCCTCAGATTGCAACACATCTTCCCTGCTGCCATCTTCCGTTTTGACGCTCACCACGCCATCTGCGACGACAAGTCTGCCATCAAGGAGCCATCGAAGCGCCTTGGGGTAAATATGATGCTCCTGCACAAGCACTCGCGCAGCCAGCGCTTTTTCATTCTCTCCGAAAAAAACGGGGACCGCAGCCTGAATAATAATCGGACCATGATCAAGCTGAGCAGTGACAAAATGTACGGTGCAACCGTGAACTTTTGCGCCGTATTTCAATGCAGCAAGATGCGTTCGCAAACCCGGAAAGGCCGGCAATAATGAAGGATGTATATTCACAAGCCGTCCCTCATAACGTTGCACAAAGCCTTCAGTCAAAACGCGCATGAATCCAGCCAATGCAATCGCGTCTGGAGCATATCGGTCCACCACCTCGGCGAGTGCAGCGTCAAAGGCCTCACGCGATGCAAACAACTCGTGCTCAACAACACAGGTATCGAGGCCACGTGATTTTGCCCACGCAAGCCCAGGCGCCCCTGCACGATTGCTGATCACTGCGGCAATACGCACAGGCCAGCTTTCGGCGCGTACCGCCTCAACGATGGCCTGCATGTTGCTGCCTTGCCCGGATATAAGTATGACCAGCGATTTCACGGAGAGTATTTTACCCGCTTGCGAAGCACTCTCATCACCCATTGCGGTGCATTCCCGCTTTTTCAGACGCGCGAAGTGCTGCTGCCGGATGCGAGTGAACGATGTCGGTTTCAAACAGCTCGCGCAGCTGAGCCGCGGTTTCCTGTGCAGTCTGGATCAATTGTGCTTCGTCATTGTGAACCGCAAATTGAGCATCCAGTTGCTCCTCGTCGTGGCGGCGAAACAACGATACGGCTTGCTCGGTGGCGGCAGCGCCCGTACCCAGACGCAGCAGAACGAGCCTGGCCATGTCAAGACTGCTTGGGAATGTCTCTCGGAAAATGTTCTTTATTCCAAGGTCCCGCAAGTAAAAATAATGCACGCGATTTTGGTAAGCGCCCGCTACTCAATCCCTATTTTCTATCCAGGCTGAAGCGTCCGGGGCCAAATGCGAACAACACCAGCATTCCGCCCATTATGGAAAGATTCTTCATGAAATGAATCATCTGACCCTGCCCTTCCCCCGGGCTGTGAAACACCAGCGTGACAGGAATCAGGAAAACAAAAATAACGGCGGCAACCCATCGGGTTTTCCAGCCCGCCACCAGCAACAGACCTCCACCCAGTTCCACAACAATCGCACCCAGCGCAAACAAATCCACAATCGGCATACCAGCCTTGGCCATATAACTGGTCGTCACGGAAAAATTCATGATCTTGCTTGCACCTCCGAAAACAAAAATCGCTGCCAGCATCAGGCGACCAACCAGTGCCGCAATATTTTGAACTCTAGCGTTCACGATGTAGTCCCAATGTTGTGATGACTCACGGCAGATCAAATAGCAGCAATTCTGCATCTACTGCATTGTCGATCAAGATCTCTACCGAATCCGTTGCTTTGAGCGCATCACCTGCAGCAATGATCAAGCCGTTGACGATTGCACTACCGCGAGCCATGTGAACATAGGCACGTCGTCCTGCTTCCAGCTCATGGGACACGCGATCACCAGAACCCAATAGCGCTGCATAAACAAACGCGTCCTGGTGAATCAACACTGAATCATCACGACCATCCGGTGAAGCAATCAGGCGCATTTTCCCGCGCATGGACGCCGGGTCAAAATGCTTTTGTTCGTACTCCGGCGCGATCCCGACCACATTGGGCTGGATCCATATCTGGAGAAAATGAGTCACTTTGCCTGGCGCGGCATTGTGCTCGCTATGCAGAACACCGCGTCCCGCACTCATACGCTGCACGTCTCCCGGAACTATCGTCGAACCATTACCCAAGCTGTCCTTGTGTGCAAGCGCACCCTCAAGCACATAGCTGATGATCTCCATGTCACGATGACCATGTGTACCAAAGCCAGTTCCAGGCTGGATGCGATCCTCGTTGAGGACACGCAAGCTACCAAAGCTGATGTGTTGCGTATCCTGATAATCAGCAAAGGAAAAACTGTGAAAGGATCTCAGCCATCCATGATCGGCATGACCACGCTCCCCAGACTTACGAATTTCCACCATATTGCCTCCCTGCTTCAGATGCTGTTTGAACATCTCCAGCATATCGGGTCGCCATACTGAAATTTAAAGCCCGACCAGACAAACGGAATTGCGACAGGCGGACATCGAATGCATCGACTCAGACTGGCGCATCTCCCTCATTTCGCTGCTCAGCGATCTCCTTGTGCACCGCGGCCATATCGAGTTCTTTCGCTTTTGTAATCACATCATCGAGAGCGGGCGGTGGCAAGGCTCCCGCCTCGGAATATAGGATTACCTTTTCGCGAAACACCATCAACGTGGGGATGGAACGAATATTGAACGCGCCAGCCAGTTCCTGCTCCGCCTCAGTATCTACCTTGGCGAACACCACATCGACATGACGTTCCGATGCAGCCTCGAAAGTTGGGGCAAATGCTCGGCAGGGACCGCACCATGACGCCCAGAAATCAACCACCACCATGTCATTTCCAGTCACGATTTCTTCGAAATTTTCCTTGGTGAGCACTACTGTTGCCATGGCGGCCTCTAGGTTTGGACAGGTGTTTCAGTATATCAGGGGCGTCTCCCTCCCCCCCCCCGAAGCACTTTATCGGTTTATTATTTATTATTTATTATCATATTTGAATATCATAATAATTTTTATAACCATTAATACGACAAATAGTATCAAATTAACTAATAGAGAACCACACACCTCCGGTCGCACTTCAGGTACCAGTGCAAAATATCAGCAAATCTGTAATCAAACCTTACCTCCACTATGACCACCTATCGCGGCCGCTTCGCGCCCTCTCCCACTGGCCCATTGCATTTCGGTTCCCTGGTAGCCGCGCTGGGCAGCTGGCTCGACGCACGCAGCCACGGCGGCGAGTGGCTGGTCCGAATAGAAGATCTCGATCAACCGCGTACAGTGCCGGGAGCAGCAGACACCATACTGGCAACGCTGGATTATTGTGGACTTGAGTGGAATGGTAGCGTCCTCTACCAGAGCTCACGCGACAGCGCCTATGCGTCAGCCCTCGCCCTGCTTGTCAAGGGTGATTTTGCATTTCCCTGCGCCTGCACGCGCAAGGAAATTGCCGACTCGGCCCTGCGGCTAAATGGAGAACTGGCCTATCCCGGCACCTGCCGCAATGGCCTGCATCCCGGTCGTACCGCTCGTGCAACGCGCGTCCGTGTAGGGCAATCGAAAATTTCATTTGACGATGCAATACAGGGCCGCCTGCAACAAGATCTGGAAAGCGACGTTGGGGACTTTGTCGTGAAACGCGCCGACGGCCTGTTTGCCTATCAGCTTGCCGTCGTTGTAGATGACGCGGAACAAGGAATTACGGATATCGTGCGCGGTGCCGATCTACTCGATTCCACGGCACGTCAAATCCACCTCCAGCACCTGCTGGGGCTAGGCACGCCTCGTTATGCCCACCTTCCCGTAGCCGTCAATTCGCGCGGAGAAAAGCTCTCAAAGCAAACACTTGCTTCTGCAGTGGATAAAAGCCAAGCGACCATACTCCTGACAGAAGCGCTGCGCTTCCTGGGCCAGCGCCCTCCAACTGAACTCACCCGCACCACGCCACGCGAAGTACTGGAATGGGGATGCGTACACTGGTCGCTGGCAAAGGTGCCCGGCCTTCGCTCAATAACTGCTCCAGTGATGTAAGCCGTATCGATACTACCGATTAAGCTTCTGATGCAGGCGTGCGCCAGTGTATGTCGCAGACTTTGTAATGAATCCCAAGGCAATCAACTCGCCTACCGATAGGAAACGAACGCAATGTCCGCAAAAAAGAGCCAATGCAAACGAAAGAATTCTCGCTTACCCATGCTCACTTGGAGGTTTTGATCGGAAACAAGACGGTGCCTAGCGACGCACACACGAGCAAAAGCGCAGCATAATCATTCCAGCCTGGCCGCTCACCAAGCACCAGCATGCCGCTAAATACGCCAATCACCGGCACCATCAGTGTCGAAAGCGATGACACGCCCATTGGAGCCAGCGTAACGATCTTCATCCAGGCCCAGTTACAGAAAATAAAAGGAAAGATTACGTTGTAAATCACGCCCGACAGTGGCCAGAAACTGAGTGTGAGCAGCGAAAAACTGCCCGACTCAATCAACACTGCTCCAAGCCATATCGGCACGAATGCGATTGCCATTTGCCACGCCGAAAACGAGATCAGCGGCAATCCCAGCGGCCAGCGCTTGATCATGACAAGACCAACGGCCCAACTCATCGCCGCCAGAACCATCAACATGGCACCCAGCGGAGAACGCCCAACTGCATTAATTTCACCGGCCAGCAACAGCAATATGCCGGCAACACCCAATGCAAGGCCAAATAGCTTGCGACGTGTCACCTGCTCCTTGAGCACCCAGAAGCCCAGCAACATTCCCCAGATCGGCATGGTATAGCCAAGAATTGCCGCCCTGCCGGAATCCATCATCTCAATCGAATGTACTGCAAGAATATTCCAGGCAGCCTGGTTGAATATCGCAATCAACACCAGTGGGCGCCATTCATGCCTTGGCACACGGACCTGAAAACCGTTATATCGCGCCAAAGCAAACAAACCGATTGCACTCATGCCAAGACACCATGCGCGAAAATGCAGTGGCGCCATTTCACTCAAAACGATCTTCATCACCGGCCAGTTAAAGCCCCAGAACAATGAAAGTGCGGCCAGCAGACCGAAGACAGAATTGGGCAGGACGGTAGTACTTTCCGGGAGGCGGGACTGAGTCATGAAAACACTGCGAAATGAATGCATTTCTTACTCGGATTCGCGCAGCCGCACCGCAACAGAACCCAATTCGACAAAATGTAAAAACTTTCAGAAAACATGATTATATTAATAATAATCATATAGTTATACATAATCGACAGCACAATGCCACTTTAGAGACATTCTCATCCAAAATCTACAATAATTCATATTACTCAGAATTTTAAAAAATAATATCGCAATATTATTGCGACGCACCAAAAAAATGTTGACAAGCCGATTCGCACTGCTAGAATTCAAATTGTTGCAACGCAATAAATCGCATCCACCTCATGGATGTCAGGATCGAAAAGAATTCGCAGGACCAACAGCACAACGCAAGTTCACCGATTTAAGGAGCCAGACATGTATGTAACACCGGATCAGGTTGTAGCAACAAACAAGGCCAGCGTCGAAGCTCTTATTGGCCTTGCCCACACACAGTTTGCCGCATTTGAGCGCCTTTCAGCACTGACTTTCAATGTCACGAAATCCGCGTTCGAAGACGGCATAGCCCATACCAAAGCACTGATGGGCGCAAAGGACGTGCAGGAAATCATTAATGTCAATACCACTGCCACGCAGCCATCAATCGAAAAAGCCATCGCTTTCTCACGCAATATTTACGATGTCGCTACGCAATCACAAAGCGAACTGACGAAACTGGTTGAATCCCAAGCCGGCGAAATGAACAAGAGCATGATTGCGCTGCTAGACAAAGTCTCCAAAGGCGCCCCGGCCGGTTCGGATGTGGCTGTAGCAGCAATGAAGCAGGCTCTGGCCGCAGCGAACACCGCCTACGAGAGTCTCACAAAAGTCGCAAAGCAGGCAGGCGAAATTGCCGAAGCCAACTTTACTGCCGCCACCACGGTAGCAAAGGGAACGAAAAAGAAAGCCTCCTAACGTTTTCACCCGCTTAAAGCGTTCGCGGTTCCCCTCCTCCTTTCCGCGGGCGTCTTTGGGAAGCCCCGGCAGCAATGCCGGGGCTTTTTTTCATTATTGCCGCCCAATTTCAATGGAGGCGATTGCACACTCCAATGAGTGAGGTACGGGGAGGGATATTTATTCCCTTACTTCCCAGACCCCCCCAAGCGAAATTACCCCCTCTTTCAGCAAGTTCATGGCCGGGACGATTTGATCGGGTGCACCCCGTACACCGAGTTCGATATGTCCTCGTTGCCCGTCCTTGCCAATCGTGGGCAGACTGAAACTCTTTAATCCGCTGTAGCGGGCCTCTACTTCCAGCATCAGCGGAGTTATTGTGCTTTCCGCCAGACCATGCACCAACACCGATGCATCTGCCTCTGGATTGGCATTGAACATATGCGAATAACGCGTGTCCAGCACCCATTCCACCATGGGCCAGGCCATGATGGGAAAACCCGGCACAAAATGATGATCACCAATTGAAAATCCTGGTATCCGATTATGCGGATTGGGAATAATAATGGACCCAAGTGGGAATTCCCCCATCTTCAATCGCTGCGGAGTTGTCTCCGCTCCAAAACGCGCTCGTATTTCAGCCTCCGCATCGGCATGCAGATGCAATGTGACCCCGGAGGCCATCGCCGCACATTTACGCGTGTGATCATCCGGTGTCGACCCGATTCCCCCAAAACTGAATACGATGTCATTTGATGACAGCGTGCGTTTGAGCGTTGCAACAATGAGAGCAGGATCGTCCCCGATGTATTGGGCCCAGTCCAGATGCATGCCACGCACCTTCAGTAGTTCGACCAACTTGGAAAAATGTTTGTCCTGACGGCGGCCGCGTGTAATTTCGTCACCGATGATTAAAGCGCCAATCATGTAATCGACTCTCCTTCAAATACCCGTGTTGACTGCCCAGCCAGTGGGTGCGCACGCATTCTGGACAGACGTGTCAGCCCAAAATGAATAAAGACCAGCCCACCGTACACCGGCGAAAAAAATCCCAGCAATGGCACATGCGCTGCAAAAGCCACGCAAACACCAAGACCGAATAGCGTCCAGCGATCCTCACGAACAATGCGCTTGATTTCATCCACACCCGCATGTTCAGCAAGTGCGTCGAAGCGGAACACCCGGGCGTTCAAATATCCAAGTAGTCCAATTGAAAGCAAGGGCCATAGCGGAACAAAAAACCACAGCGGCAGCGTCACGGCGACGAGCAGCAGGAACCAACACAGTGCCGCGATACCGTTCCATGCACTGCCCGAAAAAGTGCCGCCACGATATTTCTCCAGTTGCGGATAATTGCGCGCGCCAATATGCGAAACCATGATCGGCATGGCGAAAATACCGGTCACCAGAATTATTGTGATCAGAACCACCGGCATCAGCGCGGCGACTAATACCACCACCGCCGAGTGCGCCGCGATCAATGTCAACGGCCAATACGCTAGCAACCATTGCAACGTATCCCAGTTTCGCATCTGGATGTCTATCCATGCCACCGCCTGCCCCCAGAACATCAAAGCCGCAAGCAACCAGATGGCAACGGCTACTGCCACCGGGACCAGCATGAGCGCGAGCATTTTCGGATGTAGCAGGCTGGTAAAGGCCCTCGACAATACAGTGAACATCAATGCATCCTCTTTCCCGCAAATTGTTTGCCAGATTATATCGACGATACTGGCGTGTCAGACGCAATCTGGCGCCACACTTGCAACACAGATTGCGCCACCTTGGTGCGGTCCTCACCGCCCCGGTGCGCCATCACCCAATTCATCCGCCACCTACTGATACTGGCAAAGATATCGGACGCAGTGCACATTCCGCCTGTGCCTTCGCTACCGATGAAAATGATTGCGCACGCATTCATTTCCAAAGAAATTACGCCCGATTCAAAGCGTAAAGCAGCGGCCATTAGCTCCAATGATGATTATCGTTTCAGAGCTTGCTCGGCGTCATAGTAAGACACAACTCTGAACAATCAACAGGCATGATTATTGCAACGCAACAGGCAGTAACGTACTTGGTTCAACCTGTTAGGTCTTTACACATCGCCGTTGCTCAAGGAGACGCCATCATGTCGCTTGTAATTCATCGATCGGTAATGAATTTCCTCGTCTGCATGATCACGCTCCTGAGTGCGAGTACACCGGCGCTTGCCATGGAATTCGAGGAGGAAAGCGCCATCCTCGTCGCCCGTCCGGAATTGGGGCAGGATGCAATGTACGGATCCACCATCGTGGTGACCAAGCCCATGCCCGACGGCAGTTCGCTGGGATTCATCATCAACAAGCCGACTCCGGTAACGCTGGGCCAATTATTTCCGAAGCATGCCCCTTCTTTGAAAGTGCCTGGCCCGATCTTTCTGGGCGGCCCCATCGGTACCGACCTGATATTCGCACTTGTGCAAAGACACGACAGTCCCGGTGCGGGCTCCATCCAGATCGCCCCAGACCTGTTCCTCGCCATACAAAGCGATACCGTCGACCGGATCATCGAATCTGAATCCGACCACGCTCGCTTTTTTGCCGGGATGGTGGTGTGGCGACCCGGCGAACTGGACGATGAATTGAAGCGTGGTCTATGGTATGAAATGGAACCCGACAGCCGACTGGTGCTACGCAAGAAGACTGAGGGACTTTGGGAGGAACTCTTGCATCGATCCGAAATGGACGCAAATTCGATCTAACTCGGTGCCCCAGACCGATGAACACCTGACTGATTTCATCGCGCCAATGACCAAGCACTAGCGACTGCAATTCTTTCATTCCTATACTATTCGCCTGATCAATGTCCCGGACACGGGCAAAACTGCGGCACATCGAGTTGCGGCTGCAGACTCTCCCTCCACGATGGCGAAAATGAGGAATCGTCAAATGAATCACACGGTGATGACATGAGATTACGACGCCTGTTTATTTCATTTTTCAGCGCATCCGTCTGTATTTGTACGCAATACCCCGCAATTGCGCAGGACACAGCAGATTACCCGTCAAAACCTGTGCGCATCATCGTGGCACAAGCCACAGGTGGCGGCACCGACATACAGGCACGCTTGTTCTCCGCCAAACTCAGCGAAAACCTGGGCAGACAATTTCTTGTCGAGAATCGAATTGGCGCAGGCAATACCATCGGATTTGGCTACGTAGCCAAGGCGGCCCCGGATGGCTATACGCTGGCAGCCATTACACCCAGCTTCACGTTTTCACCAGCCCTGTACAGGAATCTGCCTTATGACCCTGTGAAGGACTTCGCGCCGATTTCCAACGTAACCCAGGCGCCTTATTTGCTGCTCATCAACCCTGCGCTGCCCGCAAAGTCGGTCAGGGAATGGGTCGCACTGGCAAAAACGCGCCCCGGTCAACTCAATGCCGGTGTCGGTGGCGCCGGTAGTTTCACGCATCTCGCAATGGCCTGGCTTGCTGATCTTACCAATGTCGAGATCGCCTACATTCCCTACAAAGGCACCGGACCGGTACTGGTTGATTTAATGGCCGGACAACTGCATATGACCTTTGGTAATGTGCTGTCATCGCTGCCTTACGTCAAGAATGGCAAAATGCGCGCGCTGGCGACCAGCATGCACACGCGCTCTGCGATACTGCCCGAACTGCCCACCATTGCAGAAGCCGGCGTAACCGGCTATGACCTGAACACTTGGCACGGCTGGGCAGCTCCGGCCGGAACATCACCCGCCATTGTCAGCAAAATGTCGCTAGAGCTTGCCAAAGTGGTCAGGTCACCGTCGATTTCGGAGCAACTCGCTGCCGATGGAGGAGAGCCCGTGGGCAGCACGCCTGACGAATTCCGCAAACTCATCCTTTCGGAGATCGCGCGCTGGCGCAAAGTCGTATCCAAATCGCGCATTACGGTCGAATAGCGGCAGTCATACGCCGCTATAGCACGCCACCAAACCGGATTACAATCCCTCAGGAACAGAACACCATATTTGGGAGTCCACATGAAATCCAGAAATAGTATTGTCCACGCAATCGCAGCCACCACCCTGCTGTTCGCAGCAGCGGCATCAGCTCAGGAATATCCAACCCGCCCCGTACGCCTTGTTGTTCCCTATGTCTCGGGTGGCAGCACGGACATTATTGGCCGGACCATGGCCCACCAGTTGAGTGAAATGTGGGGTCAGTCCGTGCTGGTGGACAACCGCGGCGGCGGCGCAACCATCATCGGCACAGATGTCGTAGCCAAGGCAACTCCAGATGGGCACACCCTGTCGGTAACAACAGCCGCTTACTCAATAAACCCGATGCTTTTTGCCGGCAAGCTGCCCTACGATTCGGCAAAGGATCTGGCGCACATCATGCTGATCAATACTTCGCCGTTGATCTTGGTGGTACCTACCAGTCTGCCAGTGAATTCGGTACGTGAACTTCTCGCGCTTGCCAAGTCCAAGGGTGGTCAGATGAACTATGGCTCCTCCGGTGTCGGTGGTGCTGGACACCTGTCGGGCGAATTGTTCAATATGCTGGGCGAGGTGAAGACCCAGCACATCCCTTATAAGGGCAATGCACCAGCGCTGACCGACCTGATGGCCGGCCGGGTCGATTTCGTCTTTAATGGCACCACGTCGGTGCTTGGACTGATTCAGGGTGGCAAACTGCGCGCCCTGGGCGCCTCCAGCCTGAAGCGCGTCAGCGCACTGCCCGATGTCCCAACCCTGGACGAAGCGGGACTGAAGGGATACTCCTCGGTGGCCTGGAACGGACTAAGCACGCCGGCCAAAACCCCTGCAGGAATCATCAACAAGATCAATTCCGATGCCAACAAGGCCCTTGCCTCTGCGGAGATGCAGCAACGATTGAAAAACGACGGTTCGGAATCCGCGGGAGGAACGGCTGCACAATTCCAGACCTTCATCCAGGATGAGACCACCAAGTGGACAAAGGTCATCAAGGTGGCCAATATCAAACCGGAATAAGCGCGCTTTCGGGCAAAATCTCAAACGGGCCGCACATGTGCGGCCCTCGTCATTGACGCCAGGTCCCACCTGGCGTCACCTGGAGACAACAATGAAATTCACAACCGCATTGCTTCGAATACTTGCAGTGACTGGCACACTGGCGACAGGATTGGCAGCCGGACAAAGTTTCCCGACCAAACCGGTTCGCCTGATCGTGCCGCTTTCCGCAGGCGGCAGCACTGACATCATTGCGCGCACCATGGCGCAGAAGTTGATGGAGACCTGGGGACAGTCCGTGCTGGTCGAAAACCGCACCGGTGGTGCAACCATGATCGGCACGGATGCTGTCGCCAAGGCAGCCCCGGATGGTCATACCATGCTAGTGACTCCGGCACCGTTTTCCGTCAACCCGACGCTGTTGGCTGGAAAACTGCCGTACGACACAGCCAAAGACTTCGCGCCGGTGGTGCTAATCAACACCTCCCCCTTGGTGCTGGTGGTGCACCCCGAGGTACCGGCAAAAACGGTGAAGGAACTGATTGCACTGGCAAAGGCGCAACAGGGCAAGATGAACTACGGATCATCAACTGTGGGTGGGTCCGGGCACCTGTCGGCCGAATTGCTCAATATGATGGGCGATGTTAAGACACAACACATTCCCTACAAGGGCAACGCACCTGCGCTGACAGACCTGATGGCGGGACGCGTCACATTCGTATTCAATGGCACGACCTCTGTGCTGGCGCTGATACAGTCCGGAAAATTACGCGCGCTTGGCGTCACCAGCCTCACCCGCGTCAGCGCGCTGCCCGATATACCAACCATGGACGAAGCAGGCCTCAAAGGATTCTCGGCAACGGCCTGGAACGGACTGACGGCTCCGGCTAAAACACCTCTGTCCATCATCACCAAGATCAATGTTGATGCCAACAAGGCCATCGTTTCCGCGGAAATGCTACAGCGTCTGAAGAATGACGGTTCAGAAGCCGGAGGCGGCACACCCCAGCAGTTCGACACCTTTATCAAGGAGGAAATGGCCAAGTGGGCCAAGGTCATAAAACTGGGGAATATTCAGCCTGAATAAAAGCAGGGCACGCTGATACACAATGGCATCGAGCCAGACATCAACAACAAACACCGCAAGGAGATTCACAATGGATCTGGAACTCAAAGGCAAGAGAGCGCTCGTCACCGGCGGCAGCCGTGGCATCGGCAAGGCCATTGCGCGCGAACTGGGGCGTGAAGGCGCGGATGTTGCGATTCTGGCTCGCGATGCAAAATTGCTGGAATCCACCGCAGCTGAATTAGCCAGGGAAACCGGCCGTAAAGTCGTCTACGTGGTAGCCGACACCACCAGTGACGATCAAGTAAAACAAGCTTTTGCCGAGGCGGCAAAGCAGCTTGGAGGCGGCATCGACATATTGATCAATGCTGCTGCCCAGCCGGGGGGGTACGGCACACCACCAAAGCTTGAGGCGATGACCGGCGCTTTCTTCCAGAGCGAAATGGATACCAAGGTCATGGGCTATATCCGTTGCGCGCGTGAAGCTGCTCCTCATATGAAACAACAGAAATGGGGACGCATCATCAATGTCAGCGGGCTTGCCGCGCGCCAATCCGGAAACATGGTCGGCAGCATGCGTAATGTCTCGGTCGCCGCGCTGAGCAAAAACCTTGCTGACGAACTGGGACCCAGTGGCATCAATGTCACCGTCGTGCATCCCGGCACAACACGCACCGAGCGCACCGCCGACAAGATCCGCAAGCAGGCCGCAGCCCAGGATATCAGCGAAGCGGCGGCGGAAAAAAACATGGCCGATGGAAACTCCATCAAATACCTGGTAGATGCGCGCGAAGTCGCTTACGTCGTCACCTTTCTTTCATCGCCAAAGTCAATCGCCATCAACGGCGACACCATTGCGGCGGGTGGCGGCTCGGGGCGGGCCATCCACTACTAG
>CANKAJ010000032.1 GCA_947479645.1 Betaproteobacteria bacterium
CGATTGCGTATGTGACACTGGATGAAGGTCCGTCCATGATGACGAACATTGTTGAATGTGATCTGGACACGATCAAATGCGGGCAAAAGGTTACGGTAACCTTCAAGCCGACTGATGATCCCAAGATCGCCATACCCATGTTCAAACCGGTCTAACCAGCCAGCCGGCCTTCCGGCATCGCGATGCCGGAAGTTTTGCAGTATGAAGAATAAAAAAGCCCGCATCGCGGGCTTTTTTTATTTTGTACTCCCGTTGTATTTGACGGGAGCCAAGATCAATTAACGCATCGCCGCGTTGACTTTCTCCAGAACCGCCAATCCCGGACAAAGATCTTTCGAGTTCAATTGATTGAGTGGTATATCCACTGTATTCAGATGATGATGGAGATCCTCTGAATCGGCATTGACATAAAGAAGGCCAGTAACAATTTCCCCTTGCTGAGCGCGCTGCTGCAGGTAATTCATGGCTGTGACGCGATTCGACGCATCATAGCCTGCATCTACCTTGCGCAGACGAAGCACTGACCCATCATGCTGCGGAACATCCTGTACGGTGCCCGGAGCATAATCGGTTGTGATCGCGTCGCGCGTCTTGATGAAATCGATTCGGTTGACCGCTTCATTGTGCTCACGCACATAATCGTAGCTTCGGGTCGAACCTTCGTGGTTATTGAAGGCGACACAAGGACTGATGACATCAAGAAAAGCCGATCCCTTGTGCTCAATTGCTGCACGAATGAGGGGAACAAGCTGCGCCTTGTCACCGGAGAAACTCCGCGCAACAAAAGTCGCTCCCAGCTGCAATGCCACCATGACCATGTCTATGGACTCTTCACTATTCAAAACACCTCGTTTGGACTTTGAGCCCTTGTCAGCCGTGGCCGAAAACTGTCCCTTGGTAAGCCCATAAACGCCATTGTTCTCCACAACATAGACCATGTTCACGCCACGTCGAATACTGTGCGCAAACTGGCCAAATCCGATCGAAGCTGAATCACCGTCTCCGGAGACCCCTAGGTAAAGCAGCTCACGATTGGCCAGATTGGCTCCGGTAAGTACCGATGGCATACGACCATGTACGGTGTTGAATCCATGCGAGTTGCCCAGAAAATAATCCGGGGTTTTCGAAGAACAGCCAATCCCTGACAACTTGGCAACCTTGTGCGGCTCAATTGCCAGTTCCCAGCAGGCCTGGATAATGGCAGCAGAGATGGAATCGTGACCACACCCTGCACAAAGTGTTGAAATCTTGCCTTCATAATCACGACGGGTGTAGCCCAATCGATTGGCAGGCAACGTAGGATGATGCAGTTTCGGTTTCAATAAATAAGTCATTGCATGATTTCCGGTTATTTAGAGGCCGCTCTCAGCTCAAATGCCAACTTCCCATCTGGGGGAACAGCCTGAAAGTCCCAATAAAAAATTGTCCTTACGCAGCCTTACCCTTCTTGAGCGGCTTTACATTGAATGCCGACAGTCGCTGGGCAATTTCTCCGACGATAAAGCGAGCCGTAATCGGGGTTCCATCGTAATGCAGAACCGGCATCAGCTTTGCCGGGTCAATTGCGCCTTCATTGATCAGCAAGGTCCGCAACTGGGCATCGCGATTTTGTTCTACGACAAATACATGCTCATGCGAAGTCACGAAGTCAATGATGCTTTCATGGAACGGGAAAGCCCGTACCCTCATCGCATCAACATGGAGCCCCTGCTCATCCAGCTTATCAATAGCCTCATCCATCGCTGGACTCGTGGATCCATAGTAGATGACGCCAAAGCGACTGCCTTTGGCTGCTTTGCGCTCAATCGGCATCGGCACCAGTTCCTTGGCAGTCTCGAATTTGCGTAACAAGCGCTGCATGTTGTAAAGGTAATCTGGACCCGCCTCGGAATAGGCCGCATAGGCATTTCGGGTTGTTCCGCGCGTGAAATAGCCTCCCTTGGTAGGGTGCGTCCCTGGGAGAGTCCGATAAGGTATGCCATCTCCATCGACGTCCAGATAACGGCCGAAATCCTTGCCAGCCTCAAGCTCAGCATGGGTCATTATCTTGCCGCGGTCATATGTACGACTCTCGTCCCAAGTCAGCGGCTTGCAGAGTCGCTGATTCATGCCGATATCAAGATCAGTCATGACAAAGACCGGTGTCTGCAGCCTGTCAGCCAGATCAAGTGCTGTCGCTGAAAAGTCAAAGCACTCGCGAGGGTCCTCTGGAAACAACAGCACATGCTTTGTGTCACCGTGGGATGCATATGCGCACATCAACACGTCTGACTGCTGTGTACGCGTAGGCATGCCGGTGGAAGGGCCACCCCGCTGGACATCGATAATGGTGACTGGAATTTCGGCGAAATAGGCAAGCCCGATAAATTCCTGCATCAATGAAACACCGGGTCCTGAAGTCGAAGTAAATGCGCGCGCACCATTCCAACCTGCGCCGGTAACAATTCCGATTGAGGCAAGTTCATCTTCGGCTTGGACAATGGCGTACTTGCGCTTTCCGGTCTCCGTGTCCACGCGCATCTTGCTGCAATACTGCCCAAAGGCCTCGGCCAACGAAGAGGACGGCGTAATCGGGTACCACCCGCAGACGGTCGCACCACCATAGACGCAACCTAGTGCGGCTGCACTGTTGCCGTCCAGAAGGATGCGATCACCGACTCTATCCGCCTTTTTAACTCGAAGTCCTATGGGGCACTTGAAATGATTGCGGGCATAGTCAATGCCAAGTTGGAGCGCATGAATATTTGACTTGAGGAGTTTTTCCTTGCCGCCATACTGGTCACTTATAACCCCGGCAATTTTTTCCGGATCCATATCAAGCAATGCTGCAAGCGCACCGACATACATGATATTTTTAAACAACTGCCGTTGTCTCGGATCAGTATAGGTGGCATTGCAGATTTCCGTCAGCGGGACGCCGATTATCGTAATGTCATCACGAAACTTTGACTTTGGCAGGGGTTTGGTTGAGTCGTAAAACAGGTACCCGCCAGATTCAATTTCCTTAATGTCGCCATCCCAGGTTTGCGGATTCATCGCCACCATCATGTCTACACCGCCGCGGCGCCCAAGATAACCCGATTCGGTTACCCGCACCTCGTACCATGTCGGCAGACCCTGAATATTGGACGGGAAAATATTTCGGGGGCTGACCGGCACCCCATGGCGAATTATCGATTTAGCAAATGCCTCATTTGCCGAGGCTGATCCGGAACCGTTGACGTTCGCGAATTTGACTACAAAATCATTGATGGCTTCTATTGGTTTCATCGTTGACACGTCTCCATCACGCCGCCTTCTTTACCGGCGAGTGTTTGTCGCGGCAAGACGGACCTGCATAAGTCATTTGAATGAGAGATTTTTGCATGTCCCACGCCCCAGTAGGACAACGTTCCGCGCAGAGTCCGCAGTGCAAACACACGTCCTCGTCCTTAACCATGACCCGCATGGTCTTCAACTCCGGGGACACATATATGTCTTGCGTCAGATTATCTGCCGGAGCAGTTAAGCGTCCGCGCAGTTCCTTTTCCTCGCCATTGGCAGCAAAGGTAATGCTGTCCATTGGGCAAATATCGACACACGCGTCGCACTCGATGCATAGATCGCGGGTAAATACGGTTTGGACATCGCAATTGAGACAGCGCTGAGCCTCCTTGAAACCAGTCAACGGATCAAAGCCCATTTCAACTTCAATCTTGATGTTCTTTAGTGTGATCTGGGTATCACGCCATGGCACCTTGAATCGGTTGTCGGTGGAAATCTGGTTGTCATAGCTCCACTCATGGATGCCCATCTTCTGGGACATCATGTTCACCATGGGAGGTGGGCGATTAGCAACATCTTCGCCATTGCAGAACTTGTCTATTGAGATTGCGGCTTCATGCCCATGGGCAACCGCCCAGATTATATTCTTGGGGCCGAAAGCAGCATCACCACCGAAGAATACTTTCGGCACCGAAGATTGCATGGTTTTCTCATCGACCTTCGGCATTGCCCACTTATCAAACTCGATGCCGCAGTCCCGCTCGATCCAGGGGAAAGAATTTTCCTGACCCACTGCGATCAGTACTTCATCACATTCAAATACCTGTTCTGGCTCGCCTGTGGGAACAAGATTTCGCCGCCCCTTTGCATCATATTCAGCTTTGACTTTGTCAAAACTCATTCCGGTCAATTTGCCGTTTGCATGCAAAAAGGCCTTCGGCACCAGAAAATTGAGGATGGGAATACCTTCGTGAATTGCGTCTTCCTTTTCCCAAGGCGACGCCTTCATCTCCTCGAATCCTGAGCGAACGATCACTTTTACATCATCGCCACCAAGTCGTCTCGATGTACGGCAGCAATCCATGGCGGTGTTGCCTCCGCCCAATACAATCACTCGCTTGGCGATTTTGGTCACATGGCCAAATGAAACGGATGAAAGCCAGTCAATGCCCAGGTGAATATGCTTTGACGCTTCTTTGCGCCCTGGAACGTCGAGATCACGGCCGCGTGGTGCGCCCGTTCCAACGAAGATCGCATCGTAGGCATCGTCTCCTTTCATCTCCAGAATCGCCTTCAGCGACTCTATTCGCTGATGGCGGAACTCTATGCCTAAGCCAAGAATGTATCCAACTTCTTCATCAATGACTTCTTCAGGCAATCGAAATCTCGGAATCTGTGTGCGAATCATTCCACCCGCTTTGGCAACCTCGTCAAACACCGTGACGTGATACCCGTTAGGCGCGAGATCACGCGCAACCGCAAGTGATGCCGGTCCTGCACCAATCAATGCAATTCGTTTGCCGTTTTTCTTAGCCGGGGGCTTCGGCAGCCTTGACGTAATATCGTCCTTGTAGTCAGCCGCAACGCGCTTCAATCGGCAGATAGCAACCGGTTCCTTTGAAGCGGATGAAACAGATGAAGCGGCATTCGATGCTGCGGCGGGTTCATCTTCAACTCGACCACGACGACAAGCCGGTTCACATGGACGATCGCATGTGCGTCCGAGAATTCCCGGAAATACATTTGATTGCCAGTTGACCATATAGGCATCGCTATAGCGCCCCTGCGCAATCAATCGGATATATTCAGGAACGGGGGTGTGTGCGGGACAGGCCCACTGGCAATCGACTACCTTATGAAAATAGTCGGGAGCGCCGATATCTGTTGGCTTCAATACCTCTCCTCCTTAAGTGCGCCGCATAGATTTTATGCCCACGGCTGGCACAGCAAACACGTTGTAGTTGCAAAGAATGTACATGGTACCCCTACAGTTCCCGGGTGGAAAGTGCCTAAAGCCCGCTAGCTTTAGCATCTTTCCAAATAATGTTCTGCAAATACCCTTCATTGCTCATGGGTTTGTCTCCACTCCTATTTTTTTCTCAATATCCTGCATGCCGATCCACTAAATTCATTAGTGGCTCACCGGCACGCGACCTAAGAATATTATTGACAACTTGAGGGACTGAATCGCTGGCCAAGACCCTTCGGGCGACATGAGGCATTATTGTAATTTTTGGGTGCATCCATAGCGGGCTGTCAGCAGGCAATGGCTCTACGCGATAGGCATCCAGGGTTGCTGCAGCTAGGTGGCCCGTGTCCAGAGCGGCAAGTAGCTCAGCGTCGACCACATGCTGGCCACGGGCAAGATTAATGAAGTGTGCTCCCGCTGGTAATTGGGCCAGCAGGCTTTCATTGATAATATTTTCGGTTTGCCGTGTGCTTGGAAGTAAATTGACCAATATCTCGCTACGCGCAAGAAAGACGCGAAGGCCTTGATCACCATGAAAACAATCAATTCCCGGTTCGTTGCGTGGCGTTCGTGTCCACGCCGATACCTTGAATCCATTCGAGCGTACACAAAGCGCGGCTGGCAGTCCCAGTAATCCCAGTCCCATAAATCCAACATGCCGCTCTTGAGCCAGCATTGGGGGAATTCTCTCCCATCGACGCTGCGACTGCTGTTGTGCGTAGATCGGCAGATTGCGGTGATGCCGGAGAACATGCAACAATACGTACTCGGTCATCATTGCGTCGCCGCTCCTGCTACCTGTACGAACAATGGGTACATCAGGTGCAATATCCGTATCTCCCAAGAGATGTTCCACACCCGCTAGCACTGAAGCGACGAATTTCAGGTTGCCCATTGCTCGAAAAATACCGGGCTTCAAACGGGTAACAAATGCATAGTCGATTTCCATCGGATTTCCGATGTTGGGCCAAACTCGCATTTCCAGTGAAGGCAATCTTCGAGCAAACTCACTGACAAAGGGGGTAGGATCCCCTGAGGTCTGAAGAAGGAGCACCACGATTCAATAGCCAGCCAAAACCGGGGACGCTCGCACTATCAAAAACTCCAACGGGCTGGGGAGCTACTTAACACGGCGCAATACAGGTTTCCCTCCAGGCTTCGGCGGAACAGGTAGATCAGGAGAATCTGAAACAGATGGGGAAACTGCGTCTTCATTGGAGTCTGCACCCGCACTTGTACTCGGACTCCTTCCTTCAGTCTCAAATGACATGCCCTGGCCATTTTCACGCGCATATATGGCGGCTACAGCACCTATTGGCACAGAAAGCTCCCGGACAGCTCCAGAAAATCGGGCACTGCACTCAATAACTTGATTGCCCATATTTAGCCGCGACGCTGCCATGGGGCCAATATTAAGCACAATTTCACCATCCCGAACGTGCTCCATCGGCACTTTTGTCTGACCATCAACTATTACCGAAAGGTAAGGCGTAAATCCATTGTCCACACACCACTCGTAGAGTGCGCGCAACAAATAGGGTTTGGTCGATGT
The DNA here is from genome assembly GCA_947479645.1 of Betaproteobacteria bacterium. Classification (GTDB taxonomy): domain Bacteria; phylum Pseudomonadota; class Gammaproteobacteria; order Burkholderiales; family SG8-39; genus CAIYPG01. The sequence goes on from CANKAJ010000032.1 coordinate 6,786, forward strand.
AGGTGTGGACATGGATATGTCAAAAGAGCGACTGATTATCTGTCAATTACACTTTCATTACGAAAGGCGGTATAGACCAGAAATCTCGCTGCTCTAAACCTGCCTTAACGAAACGGCAATGCGCTATTCAGGTTTGTAGCATTACTTTCTCATAACCTTTTCCGAAGGTGTGAGCGCTTCAATAAATGCAGGCCTAGAAAATAAGCGCTCGGCATACTTCATCAATGGAGCTGCTGATTTGGGCAAAGTAATACCGTAATAGTCCAGACGCCACAGTAGTGGAGAAATCGCCACATCCAACATGGAGAATTCTTCCCCGAGCATGTGCTTTTGTTTCTGGAAGACCTGAGCAAGCTCTGTGAGACGATCAGCCACCTGCTGACGCGCCTTATCCTGCTGCTTCTGATTACCGTGCTCCAGCGCCTCGATTTGACTGAATAATTCAACTTCGAAATTGAATAGAAACAAGCGAGCCCGAGCGCGCATGACAGGATCAGCGGGCATCAGTTGGGGGTGCGGAAAACGCTCGTCAATGTATTCATTGATAATAATCGACTCATACAGAATGAGATCACGTTCAACAAGGACGGGCAACCGGTTGTACGGGTTCATTACCGCGATATCTTCCGGCTTGTTGTACATGTCAACATCAATAATTTGAAAGTCCATGCCTTTTTCATATAGCACTATGCGACAGCGCTGTGAAAAAGGGCAGGTCGTTCCAGAATAAAGGTTCATCATGACTTGTTACCTCATGCCATTGGTATTGGGTTGGCGCCCAGAAGAAAAAGGTGCGGCGCCGGTCGGGCCACACCTTCACGTTAGTAATGTTTCATTGATTACGAATGCGGTTCAAACCCACGCTGCCATGCGCTTTTAGTGAAGTTCTTTCCAGAAGGCGCTCTTCAATAACCAAGTAAGCGCAATGAGGATGCCAAGCACAATCAGCACCCAAAACCCCACTTGTTTGCGCAACACCTGATGCGGCTCACCAACCCAAACCAGAAAATTCACCAGATCTCCAGCGACCACATCAAATTGCGTTGCCGACAAGACGCCAGGTGTGACGATCTCTAACTTCGAGTGCTTGCGAACACTCCCATGGCCATCAGAAACATCTTTGCCGTCTACTTCTTTGATGATTTCCTCTTTCAGCACCTGCTCGCCCTGCAACTGCCACAGTGCGTGAGGCATCGCGACTCTAGGAAATACCGTATTGTTCCATCCGGTTGCTGTCGAAGCGTCACGATAGAAGCTACGCAAATAGGTATAAAGCCAGTCCGCGCCTCGCGCACGTGCGATCACCGACAAATCGGGAGGCGCAGTACCAAACCATTCTTTGGCGTCTTTGCGAACCATCGCCGTATTCATCATCTCACCAACCTTATCAGCGGTGAACAACAGATTGCTCTTGATCTGCTCATCGGTAAGGCCAATATCGCGCAGACCGCTATAGCGCATCAATGAAGCAGAATGGCAGTTGAGGCAATAATTAACAAAGGTGCGTGCCCCAGCCTGTAGGCTGGCTACGTCACGAACATCACCTGGAGCATGGTCGAGTTTTATATCGCCACCACTGGCGAGCGCGCCCGTTACTACCAATGCGGCGACTAATGCGAACACTACTGATAATTTTTTCATTTCCAAGTCACTCTTTGCGGTTCTGGAAGACACTTGTCGATACGTGTATACCATGGCATCAAAAGGAAAAACGCAAAGTAGAGAGCAGTGCCTATTCTGGCGGCAACAGTCGCTCGTTCGACGTTACCCAACCAAGCACCAGTTTGGCCCCACACATTAGTAGGCTCTGTACCGAGATAGCCCAGCAACAGAAAGGTCAGTACAAAAACCCACAGCGCGAATTTGTATATCGGGCCCTTGTAGCGGATGGACTTCACAGGGCTACGATCCAGCCACGGCAGTACAAACAGGATCATTGTTGCAGCACCCATGACCGCGACGCCTGGAAACTGCGAGGTGAACATTGGCGGCACAGCTCGGAGGATTGAATAATAAGGGGTGAAGTACCAAACTGGGGCAATATGCAGCGGAGTTTTCAGAGGGTCGGCTGGAATGAAGTTATTTGCCTCAAGAAAATAACCCCCAACTTCTGGAGCAAAGAATGCAATAACCGCAAATACAAACAGGAATACCACCACCCCAAATATATCCTTCACAGTGTAATAAGGGTGGGAGTAAATGCCATCCAATGGCAATCCTGTACGAGGATCCTTGGGTTGCTTTTTAATTTCTATTCCATCCGGATTGTTGGATCCGACCTCATGAAGCGCAGTAAGGTGTGCTGCAACCAGACCAACCAACACCAGTGGAAGTGCAATAACGTGAAACGCGAAGAAACGATTTAGCGTGGCATCCGAAACCACGTAGTCCCCTCTTATCCACTCAGACAGGTCAGGACCAATAAATGGGACCGTGGAAAACAAATTGACAATAACCTGTGCCCCCCAGAAAGACATTTGCCCCCACGGCAGCAGGTAACCAAAGAATGCCTCCCCCATCAGGCTTAGATAAATCAAAACACCGAAAACCCACAGCAACTCTCTCGGTTTTTGATGGGAACCGTATAAAAGAGACCGAAACATGTGTAAATAGACAACAATGAAGAATGCCGAGGCGCCGGTAGAGTGAAGATACCGAATCAGCCAACCCAGCGGCACCTCCCGCATAATGTATTCAACCGAGGCAAAGGCCTGGGTTGCATCCGGCTTGTAATTCATCGTAAGGAAAATGCCGGTAACTATCTGCAGCACAAGAATAAAAGCTGCCAGCGAGCCAAAGTAGTACCAAAAATTGAAATTTTTGGGTGCTATGTACTTTCCCCACTGATCTTCCCAAAGCTTGATAAGTGGAAACCGAGCATCCACCCAGGTAACCACACCATTCAAGGGACCCAATCCAGTGACAGGTTGTTTTTCTGTAGCAGCCATTGCCCTATGCTCCCTTCTTGTCGTCGCCGATCAGAATCCTCGTATCGGAAAGAAAGGTATAAGGAGGAACCTGTAAATTAATAGGTGCCGGTACGCCTTTATATACACGGCCAGCAAAATCAAATTTGGAACCATGACAAGGGCAGTAGAACCCTCCTGCCCAGTCTGCACCCATTTCGCCCTGCGTTTCAGCAGATTTCAGTTGCGGCGAGCAACCCAGATGGGTGCATACCCCTACCAACACCGCATACTCATCCTTGATGGAACGAAATTCATTTTTTGCGTAATCGGGCTGCTGATCAACCTCAGATTTCGGATCGGTCACCTGACCGTCACTTTTCTTGATTCCATCGAGCATTTCCTTCGTTCGACGAACGATCCAAACAGGCTTACCTCGCCATTCGAGAACCTGCATTTCGCCCGGCGAGAGCGAGGCGATATCAGCCTCGACAGGAGCGCCAAGCGCCTTGGCACGCTCCGACGGCAGCATTGTGGCCGCGAATGGCAACGCTGCGACAACTCCAGCGCATGCGCCTGCTGCAGCCGTAATGACAACAATCTTGCGCCGACCGCTATTGATTTGATCACTCATCTGAAAAACCTTGACAAGAAAAGCCCGAAGAGATTGGAAGGAAATGCCTTATGCAACGGCATCACAGCAGCTTGCTTCAATTCGTAAAGGAGATAATTATAACGGAAAGCCCTGTGCGGCATCAAATTATCTATCTTAACGCACTGATATGAAAAGCTATTTCAGAAACTGCTTTGGCTCTTTTGAGGCTCATTAGTATTCAATGAGTATTGATGATCCAAACAATCCGATTTCACGAAGGATCGCTTGTACTGAAACCTATTAACGCCCCCGGGACAAGATCAGCAGCCGCGATTTGCAATTTTCAGATGATCAAAAGCGCATTGAAGACTGCGACAACTAATTAAAAACCAAATGGAAAATACAACCTTGGCACAAACTACAGCGACTTGCTATTTGGTAACAATCACAATGGCTTTAGAGACCTTTTCCCCATCATTCCTGCCAGCTTTTTCCATCCTAGCATCTTTCGAATGCGCCGCATTGCATAGAAAGTCTGTCTATACTTTGCAACCAATCAAAGTATTTTCGATCACCAGTTCAAAAGTCGATACTGCTCACAATGCATAGACTGTGGCTGATATTTTCACAAACAGCAACCGGGGCTCTGGCTTTATTGTTTGTTGTAGGGACGCTCCGACCTGAATGGCTGCCTACAGAAGCCCCCGTTGGCAAGTCAAAACAGATCATCTCGGTTCGCGAAGGCCCGAGTGGCATTGCGACGACTGCACGTGCCAACTCCTACAGTGATGCATTACGTAATGCCATTCCGGCTGTCGTCAACGTCTACACAAGCAAAGAAATCAAGTCCCCCCATAATCCCTTTCTAAGGGATCCCGTATTCCGGCAGTTTTTTGGGAATCGTTACGAGGATCTACCACATCGTTCCCAAGGACTGGGTTCAGGAGTGATCGTAAGCGACCAAGGCTATATTCTGACCAATCAGCACGTCGTAGAAGCGGCAGATGAAATTGAGGTCGCCTTATCCGATGGCAGGAAACTGCGCGCAACTATTGTTGGATCCGATCCTGATACTGATCTGGCTATCTTGCGCATTAATGCCTCTTCCCTACCCGCAATTACATTTGGAGATGATGAGCATTTACGATTAGGTGATGTAGTGCTCGCGATTGGCAATCCGTTTGGTGTTGGTCAGACTGTCACAATGGGTATCGTCAGCGGACTGGGACGTTCACCAGGAATTAATCGGTTCGAGAATTTTATTCAGACTGATGCAGCAATCAATCCTGGCAACTCTGGCGGTGCACTGGTCGATGCTGGAGGCAGTCTGGTGGGCATCAATACAGCGATTTATTCCCAAAGTGGTGGTTCATTGGGCATTGGATTCTCAATTCCCGCTTCAACCGCTAAAAGGGTACTGGAAGCAATTGTTCAAACTGGATTCGTTAAACGCGGATGGATAGGGGTTGAAGCCAGGGAGATTACTTCTGAACTGCCTGAGTCATTCAGGCTCAATTCAATGGAGGGCGCTCTTATTGCCGACGTGCTCCGAGATGGCCCAGCCGAAAAGGCTGGAATAAGACCCGGTGACGTGCTCATTTCAATTGCTGGAAAGTCAATTAGAAATCCAACTTCAATGCTTAACCTTGTCGCAGCGTTGGAACCCGGTATGAATGCAAAAATAAAATTGTCGCGGGAACGAAAAGAGATAGATGTTCAGGTCGTCGTCGGAACACGGCCTATAACGAAACGATCTCGCTGAAAGTCAGTTCAGATAATGCATAACCGCATTTGACGTGTTCAACTACCTGCCAACCACCTATATTTCAGTCATTAAGCTTTCTCAACTAGCCCGCATTTACATCGTTGACTTTCTCATTTTTTTTGCAGCAGGATTATAAAAAAGCCTTGCCATCACAATACCTACTTCATAAAGCAGGCAAAGAGGGATTGCCAGCATTAACTGGGACAATACATCGGGAGGAGTAAATATCGCGCCAATAACGAATGCACCTACTATTACATAGGGGCGTATTTCCTTCAGTTTCTCAATTGAAACCAATCCGGCTCTAACCAATACGATCACCACTACTGGCACTTCGAAAGTAACACCAAAAGCAACAAATGTGGTCAGGGCAAAAGACAGATACTTTTCAATATCTGTCATCCAGGCCACACCTTGGGGTGCAACGGATGCCATGAATTTAAAGATCACCGGAAATACCAGGAAATAGGCGAATGCCATTCCGACAATAAAAAGCACCGAACTGGCAATTACCAACGGTAATACTAGCCTTTGCTCATGAACGTATAGCCCCGGCGCAACAAATGCCCATGCCTGATACAACACATACGGCAGTGCAATTACGAACGCAATCATGAATGTCACCTTCATCGGAACCAAGAAAACTCCGACTACGTCTGTTGCAATCATCTGCCCACCTTGGGGTAGAGATGAAAGAAGCGGACGCGCGAGTATCGAATAAAGATCATTCGCCCATGGAAAAAGGCAAAGAAACACAAGCACAACTGCAAGAATAGAACGCAATAACCGATCGCGAAGTTCGACCAGATGCGATATGAATGACTCGGGATTATGGTTCACCAGATGCCCAAGTATCAGGTAACAGTCTTGGATACTGCGTTTGGCCCCAACACGGATTCAGGTTGTAGTGATAATTCCCCCTGCTTAACCCCGGTCGTGGAATCTGTAGGCAATTCGCCAGATGATGCCTGTGATTGCGATGCCAGCACGTCAGGATGAGAATCTATCTCCTGTACCTGGGAATGCATCTGTGAAACTTGATCTTGTATGTTTCGATCCACTGACTGTGCGGCGTCCTGAAACTGATCCTTGAACTTGCGCAGTTCCTCAAGCTCCATTTCCCGGCTGATATCAGCTTTGACATCGTTGACGTAACGTTGCAATCGACCAACCAAGTGACCAAGGGTCCGTGCGACTTTAGGAAGGCGTTCTGGCCCAATGACGATAAGCGCCACAACGGCAATAACCAGCATCTCGGAAAATCCAACATCGAACATAAGGTCAGTGGTTCAGCCTAGAAGCCAAGGTACATTACCCATGCACACTTAAAGCTTCTTAAGCTGTTACCCTTTTGCCTTTTCTTCGACTTTAACTTCGATTGTTCTGCCGGTTCCTGAATCATCGGGGGACTTATCCGTTGAATCCTTTAGCCCTTCCTTAAATCCACGAACAGCACCGCCAAGATCGGTCCCGATGTTCCGAAGTTTTTTCGTGCCAAATACCAGCATCACAATGACCAGCACGATAATCCAGTGCCAGATACTCAAGCTGCCCATATTAAATCTCCCAAGATGGCCGTTCAGTCAGGCCCGATCATGCGGCCCAGCGGGCGAGGGCCACCGATAACATGCATGTGAAGATGATACACCTCCTGTCGTCCCACACGCCCAGCGTTGATAATAGTACGAAACCCATCTGTGGCGCCTTGTTCATATGCTAATCTAGGCGCTACAGCTAGCATCTTACCTAGTACCGACTGATGAGACATATTACAGTCTACGAGGGACTCAATGTGTAGCTTGGGAATAACTAGGAAATGCACTGGCGCCTGAGGATGTATGTCGTGAAATGCGAGGATGTCGTCGTCTTCATGAATCTTCCTTGATGGAATTTCACCACGAATAACCCTGCAAAAAAGGCAATCGTTCACAGCTAACCTCCCTCACCAACCTTCGGGCTACCACCGTCTCTTGCCGCCTTTTCGTCAAGACCAGATATTCCTTCACGCCTTCGCAACTCAAGCAGTACATCAGAATGCCTGAGTCCATAGTATGACAGCATGATCAAGCAATGAAACCAAAGGTCCGCGGTCTCACCCACTATTCTCATCCGATCCCCGTCCTTAGCCGCCATAACAACCTCGGTGGACTCTTCGCCAATTTTCTTTAATACAGCATCTTCACCACGACTCAAAAGTCGAGCGACATAAGATAACTTCGGATCGCCCCCTTTGCGCGATTCGATAATATCGGCCAAACGTTCCAGAACATCGCTCATTTTCGGTATATTTCCATGGGATCCTTAATCACGGATTCAATCGCTATCCATTCTCCGTTGATAAGCCTGCGGAAAAAACAATTGTGCCTGCCTGTATGACAGGCAATTCCACCGATTTGCTCCACCATCAGCAAAATAGCATCTTCATCGCAATCTAGATGCACTTCATATACCTTCTGAACATGCCCTGACTCCTCACCCTTTCGCCAGAGGCGCTGGCGGGACCGCGACCAATACACCGCCTCGCCGCAAGCAACTGTTTGCGTAAGTGCAGCGCGATTCATCCAGGCAAGCATCAATACTTTGCCGGAGCCAAGCTCCTGCGCAATAACAGGGACCAAACCATCCCCATTCCATTTCACTTCATCCAGCCAATCCACTGCCATCTCACCTAGCCTCAATCCGAAAAATACCCTAGTTATAGGCGAACTTCGATTCCCCTAGCTGCCATGTATTCCTTAGCCTGACACACAGTAAATTCACCAAAATGGAAAATGCTAGCTGCAAGAACCGCATCTGCGCGACCTTTAAGCACCCCATCCACCAAATGATCAAGGCCTCCGACTCCACCGCTAGCAATGACCGGCACATCGACCGCTTCCGCTACTGCGAGAGTCAAATCAAGATCAAAACCCTCTCGAGTTCCATCACGGTCCATGCTTGTAAGCAATATTTCGCCAGCACCTAATTGCTGCATATGACGCGCCCATACCACAGCATCCAGTCCGGTTGATCGGCGCCCGCCATGAGTAAACACTTCCCAGTGATCGCCGGAACGTTTCGCATCGATAGCAACGACAATACACTGAGAACCGTAACGCCCTGAGGCATCGGCCACAAGCTGCGGATTCTGTACTGCGGAGGTATTGATCGATACTTTGTCGGCACCGGCATTGAGCAGTCGTCGAACGTCTTCGACCTTTCTGACGCCGCCACCAACCGTCAAAGGTATGAAAACCTGAGCAGCAACTTCCTCGATCACGTGCAGCAGCAAATCTCGATCGTCGGAACTCGCTGTTATATCAAGAAAAGTTAGCTCATCAGCGCCCTGTTCGTCGTAGCGCCGGGCGATCTCCACCGGATCGCCCGCATCTCGTAGTTCGACGAAGTTCACTCCTTTCACAACCCGACCGCTGGTGACGTCGAGACAGGGAATAATGCGCTTGGCTAGACCCATTTCAGAAACTCGATAGAGCTATGGAAGCTGTAAAGGGCAGGAGAACCAGAGCAAAATAGAGACGGCTCTCGAACTGGCCGCTACTTTCCCCCAAGCTTGTCGGCAGTTTCCTGCGCCTTCCTAAAATCAATAGTGCCCTGGTAGATGGCACGTCCCGTAATTACACCTGAGATACCCTCAGGCTCAACTTTACAAAGCGCTTCAATGTCAGCAAGTCCTGTAAGTCCCCCGCTGGCAATTACAGGGACCGTCAATTTCTGAGCTAATTTGACAGTTGCATCGATATTTATGCCACTTAACATTCCGTCACGCCCAATGTCGGTATATACAACCGCCTCAACTCCATAATCCTGAAACTTCTGTGCAAGATCAACCACATCATGTCGAGTCATCTTGGACCAGCCTTCAACCGCAACCTTCCCATCTTTGGCGTCCAGTCCGACAATAATGTGCCCTGAAAAAGCTGTACAGGCATCATGCAGGAATCCTGGGTTTTTTACCGCGGCAGTACCAATAATGATGTACCTAACCCCCAGGTCGAGATAACGCTCGATTGTATCGAGATCACGAATACCACCACCAAGTTGAACCGGTAGAGAGCCCCCAACCGCTTTGACTATGGCCCTGATAGCAACTTCATTCTTAGGCTTTCCGGCAACCGCTCCATTTAAATCAACAACATGCAAGCGTCGCGCACCCTGATCAAGCCAGTGACGTGCCATTGCCCCCGGATCCTCTGAGTAGATAGTTGCATCTTGCATATCCCCCTGCTTCAGACGCACACACTGTGCATCCTTGAGATCTATTGCAGGAATAATCAGCATTTGCGTACGAATCAGTGAGCAAAAGAACAACTGAATATGGAAACACGCCCCATAGAAAGCGGCTTATTTAGGTAAAGATTAAGGAAATGATTCATCGGTATTAATTATCTTAGAAAGATTCTTTAACAAAATATAAGAGACTGAGTTCTGCCAACTACTCTGCCGACGGGTCGTCGTGACAGCATCCTCAATCCATTATTACGGATTCCAAACCACAAAATTGGAAAGCAGTCGCAAGCCGGAGTTTTGGCTTTTTTCCGGATGAAACTGCACTGCGAAAATATTATCCCGTGCTACTGCGCAAGTAAAGGTCAACCCGTAGTTTGTTTCCCCGGTCACAATTCCAGGTTCACATGGCGCGGCGTAATAACTGTGCACGAAATAGAATCGGTCACCGCTATCAATCCCTTTCCAGAGAGGATGCTCAGCAGTCTGGCACACTTTGTTCCAGCCCATATGCGGAACTTTGAGTCGCTGCCCTCCAGAACGTACCATCGCCTCATTGGGAAAACGCCTCACAACTCCTGGCAATACAGACAACCCATTCACTCCACCTTCCTCACTCTGATCAAACAACATTTGCAGGCCGATACAAATTCCAAGGAAAGGTTTTTGACGGGATGAATCAATAACCACTTGCCTCAATCCTCGAGCATCGAGTTCACGCATACAGTCTGGCATTGCCCCCTGGCCAGGAAACACCACGCGATCACACGCAGCGACACGGTCTGCATCAGATGTAACCTCCACTGTTGCGTTGGGCGCCACATGCTCCAAAGCCTTTGATACTGAACGCAAATTCCCCATTCCATAGTCGATAACTGCTATCTTCATATAAGTACATTAAGCTGATTAATCAGCTCTTTAATGTGGTCTGCCTCCATTAACTAGAGAGTTCCCTTCGTTGAAGGGATCACACCGGAAGCCCTTGAATCCAATTCCACGGCCATCCGTAGCGCGCGCGCAAATGCCTTGAAAATTGTCTCGCACTGATGATGTGCATTTTCGCCACGAAGATTGTCCACATGCAAGGTAACTTGCGCGTGGTTTGCGAAGCCTTGAAAAAATTCGTATGCCAAATCCACATCGAACTCGCCAATTAATGGTCGCGTGAATTTGACATTGAAATGCAGTCCGGGTCGGCCTGAAAAGTCGATTACGACCCGCGACAACGCTTCATCAAGTGGCACATAGGAATGCCCATAACGCCGAATTCCCGCTTTATCTCCAATTGCCTCGGCTACTGCCTGTCCCAATGTGATGCCAATATCCTCTACGGTATGGTGACCATCAATGTGAAGGTCACCCTTGGCATCGACATCCACATCGACCAATCCGTGTCTCGCCACTTGGTCAAGCATGTGTTCAAGAAATGGCACGCCGGTTGCAAGCTTTGCCTTACCAGTACCGTCAAGATTGATCGAGACACGAATTTGTGTCTCGGCAGTAATCCGCTTTATTGTTGCTGTGCGCATAAGATTGGATTCATGTTGTTCTTGACCAGTACGAAGTGCAGGAAATAGCTCTTTCCACTCTTGCTTTCAGCGTTACCTTAGCGTACACGATCCGCTGCCTCAACGCCATGATTGGAGGCGCCCAGAATCGTCCGGAGCGCAGAAATCAATAAGTCATTTTCCACAGTTGTACCAATTGTAAACCGCAAACAATTATCAAGAAGAGGATGTGAACCGTGGAGATTCTTGATCAGGATATTGTGCTGCCGCAGCGCTTCAAATACTTGGGATGCGTCCGGCACACGTGCAAGTATGAAATTGGCCACACTCGGAAACGGAGTTATCCCGCTGATGCTTTTAAGCACCATTACAAGCTTTTCGCGTTCTGCACAAATATCAGCAGCCTGCCGCTCAATCACACTGTTGTGCGCCAGAACTTTTTCAGCTACGAGTTGAGTAAGCACGCCCACATTATAGGGGGAACGTACTTTATTGAACTCTTCGATCCAACCGGACAGGCCCGCCGCATATCCCAGACGCAAGCCAGCCAAACCGATTTTTGATACTGTGCGAAGAGCGATCATATTCGGAAAATCACTTAGCCGGCTCATAAAAGTAGCGCCAGCAAAAGCCTGATAAGCCTCATCTAAAACCACCAGACCAGGCGCTTCGACCAAAACCTGGCTTATCGACTTTTCTGAGAAAAGATTTCCACTCGGATTGTTCGGGTAAGAAATAAATACAACCGCAGGATTATGTTCCCGCATTGCGGCCAGAAAACGATCAAGATCGAGTGAAAAGTCTGATGCCAAGGGCACGCCCACGAACTTAAGGCCGGCAATCAGAGCATATTGACGGTACATCACGAACGTCGGGGTTGGAGCCATTATCACAGCCCCCGGCCGGGCACACGCCTGAATGATGATCTGGATAATCTCGTCAGACCCATTCCCTAGCAGAATGTCAGCCCCCGTGGGGATCACCATGGTCTGCCGCAATCGATCCTTTAAATTCGACGCAACCGAATCAGGGTAGCGGTTGATTTCACTTGTTGCCACCAAGGAGGCAATCTCCTGCCGCAATGGCTCTGGCAAAGAGTATGGATTCTCCATCGCATCCAACTTCACCATGCCTGCTGAAGACTGCACTGCATAGGCAGACATCGCCTGGATATCCTCGCGAATGATCTGTGAGGGACTGGCGGTCATTTGTTGTCACTTATCCGGTATAGGGCCGACATCGCGTGAGCTTGCAAACCCTCGCCCAGGGCCAGTGATGCAGCGATGCGGCCCAAGCTCTGCGCTCCCAAGGGAGACACGCCAATGATGCTGGTTCGCTTTTGAAAATCGTAAACCCCCAGAGGCGACGAGAACCGCGCTGTTCGTGAAGTCGGCAATACATGATTGGGGCCCGCACAATAGTCCCCTATGGACTCTGAGGTATAACGGCCCAGAAAAATCGCACCAGCGTGCTGAATAAGATCAAGCCACTTCTCGGGATCCGCAACCGAAAGTTCCAGATGCTCAGGAGCAATTCGATTAGCAACTGCGCACGCCTCTTCGAGATCGCGCACCTCGATCAATGCACCACGATCGAGAATGGATGCGAGTATCACAGCCTTCCTCGGCATATCTACGATAAGGCGCTCGATACTGGCTTGAACACGATCAAGAAACCCACTGTCAGGTGACAATAAGATGGACTGTGCCAATTCGTCATGCTCGGCCTGCGAAAACAGATCCATTGCAATCCAGTCCGGATCGGTTTGACCATCGCAGATCACCAGAATTTCAGACGGACCTGCAATCATATCTATCCCGACCGTCCCAAATACCCGGCGCTTGGCTGCCGCTACATACGCGTTCCCCGGCCCTACTATCTTATCCACCTGAGGAATAGTTTTGGTGCCATATGCAAGCGCCGCAACAGCCTGAGCCCCACCGATAGTAAATACGCGATCAACACCTGCGATAGCAGCTGCCGCTAATACAAGCGAATTGCGCTCCCCCCGGGGAGTAGGCACCACCATAATAATCTCAGGCACGCCCGCAACCTTTGCAGGAATTGCATTCATCAGTACCGAAGATGGATAAGCCGCTTTGCCTCCAGGCACATACAGCCCCACGCGCGAAAGCGCGGTGACTCTCTGACCGAGCACCGTTCCATCCGCTTCTGAATACTGCCAGCTATGTGCTTTCTGGTGCCCATGAAAGGATTGTATTCGCTCTGCTGCCTGCTCAAGAGCGCTGCGCATATCAACACTCAGACTGTAAAGCGCATCCTTAAGCAAGGCCGGCCGCAACTCAAGCTCACCTAAAGAATCCGCCAATACACCATCGAAGCGACTGGTATATTCGAGCACAGCAGCATCACCACGCGCACGAACATTGAGAATAATGTCATCAACAATGAGCTCAACATCTTCATTCAAAGGGGAATCGACCTTTGTCAACTCCCTTAATTCGGCATCAAAACCCTGATCCCTTGTTGATAGCCGGCGAATAGTGACTTGAGCTTCAGACACGATTGGCCACTGCGTGAGAAAAAGCTTCGAGGAGAGGTTGAACAGCCGCACGCTTTAGCTTAAGTGCCGCCTGGTTCACGATCAATCGAGCGCTAATTGGCAGGATTTCCTCAACTGCTCGTAAATTATTGGCTTGTAAGGTTTTCCCGGTTGAAACAAGATCGACTATGGCATCTGCTAGCCCAACCAACGGCGCCAGTTCCATCGACCCATAGAGCTTAATGAGGTCGACATGAACACCCTTTACCGCAAAATGCTCTCGCGCAATCTGTATATATTTTGTCGCAATCCGCAAGCGCGCACCTTGTTTTACGGCATTGGCATAGTCAAATCCCTCTTTCACCGCAACCATCATGCGGCATGAAGCAATTCCAAGATCGATTGGCTGATACAGTCCGGTCCCGCCATGTTCCAAAAGCGTATCTTTGCCAGTGATTCCCAGTTCTGCAGCACCATATTGGACATAGGTTGGCGTATCAGAAGCACGCACTATAATCAGACGTACATCGCTGCGATTGGTATCGATTATCAGCTTGCGTGAGGTCTCAGGATCTTCGAGTGGCGTTATCCCTGCTGCAGCCAGCAGCGGTAACGTCTCCTCAAATATCCGGCCCTTTGAGAGCGCGATGGTAATCATAATCAGATACCAAGTGGAAAGAACGTGATTCTAGCGTTAAGCACCTGATGCCGCGAGAAAAACAAGGGGTTGAGAGAGTTTTCTGATTAGAAAAACTATTGCCGGGATCAGAGATCAGTGTGCGCGGCGAATGTGGGCACCGAGTTGAGACAGCTTTTCCTCTATACATTCGTAACCGCGATCAAGGTGGTAAATGCGATCAACGGTGGTCTCCCCATCAGCAACCAATCCCGCGACAACCAAGCTAGCCGACGCGCGTAGGTCCGTGGCCATTACCATCGCTCCCTGCAATCTTGATACGCCACGAACGACTGCGGTATTTCCCGTAATCTCAATTTCCGCGCCTAAGCGTTGCATTTCCAGAGCGTGCATGAAACGATTCTCAAATATCGTTTCAACTACAATTGCAGTGCCATCCGCGACAGCATTCAGGGCCATGAACTGCGCTTGCATGTCAGTAGGAAAAGCTGGGTACGGTGCCGTTCGAATATTGACGCTCCGCAGCTTTCCTTTCATTGAGATCTGAATTTCTCCTCTGCGGGCATTGATATTTGCACCAGCATCTCTGAGCTTTTCAATTACCGCATCCAATAATCCCGCATCGGTCTCGATTAGACGAACCTGGCCACCAGTAGCGGCTGCTGCGACTAGAAACGTACCGGTCTCAATTCGGTCTGGCATGATACGGTGTGCAGTACCGAACATGCTTCTAACACCCTCAATCTTTATGACGTCTGTACCTGCCCCACTTATGCGGGCACCCATCGCTATCAAACAATTGGCCAAATCGATTACCTCTGGCTCACGCGCGGCATTCTCTAGAACAGTCGCACCATCAGCCAGGCACGCTGCCATCATGAGATTTTCTGTTCCAGTTACAGTGACAAGATCCATCAAAATGCGCGCGCCCTTCAACCGCTTTGCCTTTGCGCTGATGTAACCCTGTTCAACGTGGATTTCCGCACCCATTGCTTGCAAGCCTTTTATATGCAAGTCGACAGGCCTGGTACCGATGGCACAGCCGCCAGGCAGGGAAACCTTCGCTTCCCCAAACCTTGCAAGTAGCGGGCCCAGCACTAAGATTGATGCCCGCATGGTCTTGACGAGATCATAAGGCGCAAATGGCTCCTTTACTGAAGCGGCGCATAACTCCAGCCCGGCGCGGTCATCCAAGGATGCTACGACACCCATTTGAGCCAGCAGACGCAGCATCGTTGTGACATCTTGCAAGTGCGGCATGTTCGACAAGACCAGAGGGTCTGGACTAAGCAATGACGCACACATCAGCGGCAAAGCAGCGTTTTTAGCTCCTGAAATTCGAACATCTCCTCGGAGAGGAACCCCACCTCCAACAACAAGCTTATCCATTGGTATCCAGCCACTCCTCTGGGGTCAATGTACGCATTGACAGCGCATGCACCTCCTCCCGCATACGATCGCCAAGGGCCTGATAAACAAGTTGGTGTCGCTGCACCCTGGTCTTACCGCGAAATACATCGCTCACAATAAGTGCTTCAAAATGCTGCCCGTCACCCAAAACGCGTAGTTCATCGCATTCGATGCCGCGCTCTATATAACCTCGTACCTGCTCGGGAGTTACCATTTATCTAATACTCTTAGTATTGAATTGGGAAGAAATCTCAATGCCTTAACTTGTAACCTCTTACAACCAGTGTTAGCGCAAGGGCTGCAATAGAAGTGAAACAACCCACTACCACTGTAAGACTGAACCAAGGAGAAACATCTGAAACCCCGAAAAAGCCATGGCGAAACCCATCAATCATGTAAAACACAGGATTGAAATGGGACAAGCTCTGCCAGAATACAGGTAGGGAATGAATGGAATAGAACACACCTGATAGAAACGTAAGCGGCATGATCACAAAGTTCTGGAAGGCTGCCACCTGGTCAATTTTGTCCGCTATTATCGCTGCAACCAAACCAAATGTACCTAACACTGCACTGCCAGAAACCGCAAATGCTATTACCCATATTGGTTCACGCAACTCGAGTTCCACAAATGGCAACGTAACAATCAACACGCCCGTTCCCACCACACACCCTCGAACAACTGCTGCCAGAACATATGCACTAAAAAACTCCCAGTGAGATAGCGGTGGCAACAGGATGAACACTACATTACCGGTCATCTTTGACTGAATCAGTGAAGATGAAGTATTGGCAAAGGCGTTCTGCAGTACCGACATCATGACCAGCCCGGGCGCCAGAAAAGCGGCATACGAAATCCCGGAATAAACCTCTACGTGCCTTCCAAGTGCCTGGGAAAATATCATCAGGTATAGCAGGGACGTCAATACGGGTGCAGCAACAGTCTGAAAGCCAACCTTCCAGAATCGCATTACTTCCTTGTAGAAAAGAGTAGGGAACCCGGTCACAATCAGTATTCCTGTGGCCTGTGTTGATCTCGATTCATGATCTCGACGAATACATCCTCAAGATCCGGTTGTAGCAATTCAAGTTCCAGTATGTCGCAACCTCCATTGCGTAGGGCAGCTAGAATCGGCTCGACTTCATTGTAATCATGAAGAGGAATTGTGTAGCCGCCATCACGCTCCACCCAATCCGAGCGTGAAAGCATGGCAGGAAGCACGCCTTGCAAACGAACTCTCAACTGCATGTTGTGCAAGCTGCCGACAAGATTGGCTGTTGTATCCAACGCGACGACTCGCCCGGACTTCAGCATCGCAATTCGTCCGCAAAGCGTTTCTGCTTCCTCCAGATAATGCGTCGTCAGCACTATGGTATGGCCGTCACCATTCAAACGCCTGATAAAATCCCACAATCCTCGGCGTAACTCAACATCAACTCCTGCCGTGGGTTCATCAAGAACAATTACAGGTGGCTTGTGCATGAGTGCCTGCGCCACAAGCACGCGACGTTTCATTCCGCCAGAGAGCGAGCGCATATTCGCATCAGCCTTGCTCGTAAGGTCAAGGTGATGCATTACCTCCTCGATCCAGACATCATTACGTCGCAATCCAAAATACCCTGACTGTATCCTGAGTGCTTCGCGAACCGTAAAAAAAGGATCGAATACCAGTTCCTGGGGTACCACTCCCAAGGCACGCCTTGCCTGGCGATAATCCGAGCGCACGTCATGACCCATGATACGTGCTGTGCCGCTATCAGATCTTGCCAGTCCGGCGAGAATACTGATCAGCGTCGTTTTCCCCGCGCCGTTGGGTCCTAATAGTCCGAAAAACTCACCCTGCGCGATATCCAGATCAACCCCGGTCAGCGCTCGTATCGCTCCAAATTTCTTGTGGATGCCTTTAATTTCAATTGCGGCCGTCATGCTATTGGCGTCAATCGAAGTGAGGACAAACTATGGTAACTAATACGCGGACTCACGCAACAAAATATCACGCAGATTCTGGCTGCAGCAACTTGGCAACGCCATAGAGCTTGGCGAGATTACTCAGGGCCACGGGCACGTTCAGCAACACTAGCGGAACGTTGTGCTTAGCCGCTTGACGCTGCCACTCAAGCACCAGTGCCACTGCGGCTGAATCCACGTCTGTGACACGGGAGAAATCAATATTACCGACTCCCTGCTTGAGTTGAGTCTCAATTGCCCCTAAAAAAACGGGAACCGACTCAATAGTCAGCGCGCCCTCAGGTTTGAATGCATTCGATTCATTTGGCATCACGATGCCTTGGCACGCACTTCATTCTGTCGATTCTTGGCTGCGAGTGTCTTTATAAGCCCATCAATACCAGCTTCACGAATCTGGGTGGTGAAGGTATCCTGATACGTTGTAATCAGGCTTACGCCACCAACCTTAACATCGAAAACTTTCCACCCGGACGCAGTCTTCTCCATGTCATAGTCTATTGTGACGGCCTGAGCCCCCCTTTGCTTGACCTCGGATCTAACAGTTGTTTCAGAATCTTCGGGGCGTGCTCGAAGCGGCTTGAAATCGATCACTTGGTCACGGTAGTTTGACAATGCCGTTGAATACGTACGCACAAGCAACGTCTTGAATTCTTGTGTAAGAGCCCTCTGCTGATCCGGAGATGCCTTGCGCCAGTTAACTGCTACGGCATACTGAGTCATGCGCACAAAATCAAAATGGGGAAGAATCTTTGCCTCAACCAAATCTGCAATCTTCTTCGCATTGCCGGATTGAATTTCTCGATCCTGCTTGATGACAGCAATTACTTCCTGAGTTATCGATTTAACAAGTGCGTCCGGGGACATTTCTTGAGCATAGCTCTGCGAAAAACATAGGAAAAATAATATAGAGAAAAGTAATTTCATACGATAGACACGCAAATTAGTGGGTCACCGCGATAACTGCCGAAGAAGCTGTTGACACCCCCTTCTCAGGCAGCACTGATACATCAATGACTGCCCCTCGCCCACTCGATGCAGTTCCAGAGGCTGTTTGCTCCACCCCGTCAGATAACCGCATATCCAATTCGGCGCTCTTACTCTTCGGAAGAGTACCGTCATAAATTAGACTTTCCCGGCGCTGTAAATATGCATCTCGAATAAAACTATAATTATCGAGCGCTGCCTCATCGACAATACGCGATGTATCTAGCAAGTTGGCACGCACATCAATCACCCGGGTAAAGAAGAGGGTATTCCGTGTCGGCACATGATCCGCTTGGACAACAAAATCAGCCTTTGTATCCACCAAACGATGACTGAGTGCATCCCGGACGGTACTTGGGCCAATAAATGGAAGCATCAAGTATGGTCCGCTACCGACTCCCCAGCGACCCAATGTTTGCCCAAAATCTTCATTGTGCTTTTCCAGCCCAAAATCACTCGCAATATCGATTAGCCCGAACAGACCTAATGTTGAATTAATCGCAAATCGTCCAAAATCATCTGAAGCTTCCAGTGGTTTTCCTTGCAGCACGTTGTTAACAAAGATCCAGATATCATTAAGATTGGAGAAAAAGTTACTCACGCCCAAGCGTACAAGTGCAGGTACGGCACTGCGATAGGTTTCAGCGATTGGCTTGGCAATCACCCGGTCAAAACCATCATTGAATCCGTAAATTGCCCGGTTTACGGGCTCCAAGGGATCTCGCGAATTTCCTGACGTGGCGCATCCCGCTAAAAGCGCAATAAAAAACAGCAATGCGGCAAACTGCGCTGCCCACCGGATCCCACTTCCCTTCGACTCACTCATCATACGTACCCGCATGTCATTGTTATTACTTCTTGTTATCCGAACTTGTACCATCGGCAGCCTTACTATACAGGAACTGGCTGATCAGGTTTTCCAAAACGACGGCAGACTGTGTGATTTTCAACGTATCACCACTTTTCAAGTTGACTGAGTCTCCCCCAGGCGCCAGTCCGACATACTGGTCACCTAACAGGCCCGAAGTCAGTATCTTGGCAGAGGAGTCCTTGGGAAACTGGTAGCGACTGTCCACAGACATGGTCACCAAGGCCTCAAAAGTCCCATTATCGAAGCGAATATCGGAGACTCGACCCACAACGACACCGGCGCTCTTAACTGCAGCGCGGGTCTTAAGGCCGCCAATGTTGTCAAACTTGCCCTGAATCTGGTAAGTCTCTGCTGTCGAAAACGATGACAGATTGGCCACCCTCAATGCGAGAAAAAGTAGCGCGCCTAAGCCAATCAGGACAAATACGCCAACCCAAAGATCCAGTTCTTTACGTGACATCATGGTCAGGTTCCTCGAAACATCAAAGCAGTCATTATGAAATCAAGGGCCAGCACCGCAAGCGAGGAGGTCACCACCGTACGCGTAGTCGCACGGGACACGCCTTCCGCGGTTGGAGGAGCGTCATAGCCTTCGAATACCGCTATCCAGGTTATGGCGATTCCGAAAACAAAACTCTTTAGCACTCCATTTAAAACGTCTTCTCGGAGATCAACTGCAGCCTGCATCTGCGCCCAGAAAGAACCTTCATCTACACCAATCATACGCACTCCGACCAGATAACCGCCAAAAACTCCCATCGCCGAAAAAAGTGCGGCAAGCAAAGGCATTGAGATGACACCAGCCCAGAATCTTGGGGCGATAACACGTGCAATTGGATCCACCGCCATCATTTCCATGGCAGCAAGTTGCTCTGTCGCTTTCATTAATCCGATCTCTGCAGTAATTGCGGAGCCCGCACGACTTGCAAAAAGCAATCCAGCTACCACTGGCCCCAATTCACGGATTAAGGAAAGGGAAACAAGTACACCCAATGCTTCAGACGATCCATATCGAACCAGCGTATCGTATCCCTGCAGGCCCAATACCATGCCCACAAACAGACCCGAGACCAGGATAATGACCAACGACATCACCCCGGCAAAGTAGATCTCGCGGATTATCAGGTTAAAACGGCGAAAGCTTGTTCCAGATTGCCTGAGGATAAGCCAGAAAAAACGGCCGGCAAAACCCAAGCGCCATATCGCCCCGGTAACCTGAGCGCCCATGGCACGAAGTATTTCCGCAATCCGCTCCATCAAGCCGCTTCCAAAAGCAAGTCCTGCCGGTAGTCCCCCGACGGGTAATGAAACGGAACCGGACCGTCGCCTTCACCGTGAACAAATTGATGAACAAAGGCCTCTTTAGATTCACGGATATCGGCAGGCACACCTTCTGCCAACACCATGCCTTCAGACATGAAATAAACGTAATCAACCAATGCCAGTGCTTCGGTAACATCATGTGTTACAAGAATCGAAGTTGCACCTAGCTCGTCATTTAATCGTCGAATTAATTGCCCGATAACCCCCAGTGACAGAGGATCCAGACCGGCAAAAGGCTCGTCATACATCATTAACATGGGATCAAGTGCGATGGATCGCGCAAGCGCAACGCGACGGGCCATACCCCCAGATAGTTCCGACGGCATCAGGTTTGCCGCACCACGCAACCCAACGGCCTGCAGTTTCATCAGAGCGAGGTCACGAATCACGGGCTCTGGCAGCGGCGTATGTTCACGCATTTGGAATGCAACATTGTCGAATACCGACATATCCGTAAATAAAGCACCAAATTGGAAAAGCATTCCCATCTTGCGGCGCATTGCGAACAATTCATCATGATTGAGGGAACCCACCGACAATCCACCTACACGTACCTCGCCCTGAGTCGGTCGCAATGAACCGCCGATTAATCTCAACAAGGTCGTTTTACCACAGCCACTCAAGCCCATTATGGCCACAACCTTGCCACGCGGCACCTTCATGTTGATACCTTTGAGAATAGTGCGCGTGTGATCATAACCAAACTTCACGTTATCAACTTCAACAACATTGATTACGCTGCTAGAAGAAGTTTCGAGCACAATCAGTCCAGAGCATAAGGAAAAGCGCGGATTGTAGCCCAGAACTCCCCTAGGAAGTAGCCCGAACCAAATTGAACTGGAATAAGGATGTGCTCGGGGTAAGCTATCATCATTAGAATTTGGCAAATTTGTCTTTCGGGTCTCAAGAATGAGTCTTTCAACCCCATCTTTGCAGCCAGTTGTACGTATTTCCGGCGTATCAAAGCGCTTCGGTTCGGCCGTCGTGTTACGGGATCTGTGGCTTGATATTTTGCCTGGCACCTTCACCGGCCTTGTTGGGATCAATGGTGCAGGTAAAACAACTCTTATAAAGTGCCTCCTCGATTTTTGCAGTCTGGATACTGGAAAGATTGAGATCTTCGGCCTGCCACATCACTCACACAAATCGCGTTTTCGTCTTAGCTTCCTGCCTGAACGGTTCACCCCACCCCATTTCCTGTCGGGACGCGAATTTGTGCGGACAATGCTCGGGATTTCCGGTCTGGCTTATGAAGAGATGGTTACACGAAGCATGTTCAATGATCTGGGGCTTCACCAAAGCGCTCTTGATAAGCCGGTACGCTCATTTTCAAAGGGGATGACGCAGAAACTCGGTCTTGCAGCATGCCTGCTCTCTCAGCGCGATTTTTTCCTGCTGGACGAGCCTATGACCGGACTGGATCCTGCGGCCCGTGTTAGGGTAAAAAATCTACTGGGAAGCCTTAAGGCCAAGGGCAAAACACTGCTGTTTACGTCGCATTCACTCGCAGACATTGAAGAAATCTGCGACCATATGGTTGTACTGCACGGTGGCGGCATTGCCTTTTCCGGCACGCCGCGCGATCTTCGGAATAAATTTGAAGAACCAACGCTGGAACTCGCATTCTTGAGATGCATAGGAACCGATGGCTGACAAACCGAGCTTGCTGATCGTAGACGACGATCAACTGATCACCGACACGCTGTCCTACGCATTGGGTAAGGACTTTGACGTCTTGGTCAGTGACTCGCGTTCCCATGCAATCAGCCTGTTGCGCCAGATTGATGAAGCACCACAACTGGCTCTGGTGGATCTTGGTCTACCACCTTCTCCACATAGTCCAGATGAAGGATTTGCGCTGATCCAGGATTTACTGGCGCATTCGCCTTCAATGAAGATTTTGGTGCTTTCAGGCCAGAACGATGCATCGAATGCCCGTCACGCAAGAGCACTGGGAGCCGCTGAATTTGTCGCAAAACCATGTGATGCGGACAATCTTAAGAAGATTTTGCTTCACGCATTTCAATTTCGAGCCGCCGAAATCGAAGGCGGTGAAAAATCTGAAGCAGACCTGCTCATCGGCCGCAGCCCTGCTCTGCAGAAATTAAAAAGTCAGATCAGTCAATATTCCGACTCCCCATTTCCTGCTCTGATTGAAGGTGAATCCGGAAGTGGCAAAGAGGTCGTGGCCACCCTGCTGCATCGGTTATCCTGGCGGCACGGGAAACCGTGGTTCGCGCTTAATTGCGCCGCAATTGCGCCGACTCTGGTAGAGCCGACATTGTTCGGCTACGCGAAGGGTGCTTTTACCGGTGCAGTCCAGAATAAATCTGGCTATTTCGAAGATGCCGCCGACGGCACGCTGTTTCTCGATGAAATTGGAGAATTACCCCTAGAACTGCAGGCAAAACTGCTTCGGGTACTGGAAAATGGCGAATTTCAACGAGTAGGGGAAACGCAACAACGTTTTTCGCACGCAAGAGTTATTGCAGCCACTAACCGCGATCTGCGTAATGAAATCAGGAAAGGGAATTTCCGAGCCGACCTCTACCACCGTCTCTCGGTATTTACTATCGAGGTTCCTCCCTTGCGCGAAATGGAAGAAGACAAGCTGCTTTTACTCGAGCATTTCAGCAAGTTCTACGCCGAGCAGGCCAAACTTGCGCCGTTCTCTCTCAATGAATCGGCTGTCGCAGCATGGCGTGACTACAGCTTTCCGGGCAACGTCAGAGAATTGCGCAATATCGTCATTCGACTGACAACAAAGCATGCCGGACAGAAGTTGTCGTTTCAAGAACTGGAACCCGAATTCGACCTTGACTCTGCTTCGAGTTCGCGGTCAGAAATTCCCTCTGACTCAGATAATGTAGATCTTGTCGAGCAAGCACGTCGACATCTTGAACGTGAACGCAATTTCAATCTCGACAACATGCTTAAGGCATGGGAACAGGGTTATGTCGAAGCGGCCTTGAGACTGACCCGGGGTAACGTTAGTCAGGCAGCCAAGATGCTGGGGGTCAATCGAACCACACTCTACTCAAGGATGGAATCGCTGCAAAAGCAGCAGTAGTATTTCATGCAGTTTGTCCAGTGACTCTCCCCGATTCGTCAAGACGATCCAAAATCCATGTACCTAAGTCACTTCGGACTTAACGAACCACCTTTCCGCATCACGCCTCACACAGACTTCTTCTTCGCAGGAGCTAGCCGGGGCGAGACGCTGGAGGCGCTGCTTTACGCAATAACCAACGACGAAGGCATCGTCAAGGTCTCGGGGGAAGTGGGTAGTGGCAAAACCATGCTTTGTCGCGTGCTGATGGAGCGTCTGCCTGATTCTGTCGAAACCATCTATCTGGCCAATCCTTCGCTATCCAGGGATGAAATACTTTATGCCATTGCCGATGATTTAAAGTTGGCACTCACGGCAGAACGCGTCAGCCGGCTACTCCGGGAACTGCAGGACCATCTGATTGGGCTATTCGCCTCGGGACGCCGTGTCGTGCTGCTTATAGACGAAGCGCACGCAATGCCCAAGGAGACGCTGGAAGAGATTCGCCTGTTGTCAAACCTAGAATCGGGACGCCACAAATTACTTCAAATCGTCCTGTTTGGGCAACCTGAAATCGACGAGCAACTGGGATCTGCCGACATGCGCCAATTGAAGGAGCGCATCACTCACAGTTTCCGGCTGGAGCCAATGATCCGCAGCGATATCGAAAGCTACATTGAATTTCGCATGCGGGCCGCAGGGTACAAGGGGCCCAGTGTCTTTTCGCCGGCGGCTATACGCCTAATCGCTTCGGCATCAGAGGGACTTACCCGTCGCATCAACATACTGGCGGACAAGTCGCTGCTTGCTGCTTTTGCAGGCAATACCCATGGCGTATCAGCTAAAGAGGCGCGCGCCGCCATCCGCGACTCTGATTTTTTCAGACCCAAAATGCGCAGTCAGAAGTATTGGCTAGCCAGTTTGGGCCTTGCCGCCGGACTTGCCGGAGGTCTCTTCGCAGGCTGGGGGATACATTGGCTGAACCCACCTCAAACAATTCCTGTTAGTGTTACCCCAACGGCCACGCTGACGTCGCCTCCAGCAGCGGACAGCCAGATCTCGCAGGCAGGATCGATGCAGTCCTCGTCAATTTCCCTGGAAACCGATATCCCATCGTCCTCCAAAGCAGTATCACCTCCGGCTGACAAGACAATCGCTCGCCCGTTGACTCTGATGGAATCATCGAAGCAACCCGCATTGCCTGCATCGAGTCCAACTACGGTTCGACAACCAGGCAACGAAGGCGCCAGCGAATCAACAGAGCCACAAATTAGCAATCCTTTGTCTCTTGCCAATGGTACGCTGGTCAAAATGTACTTTGACTCAACTCAGGAATGGCTCAAGGTCACGCCAACTAATTATTATTCCATTCAGCTACTTACAGTAAAATCAACCGAGTTAAAACGAATGGAAAGTTTCTTGCAGAAAGCCGCGAAAATGGTTCGCCCTGAGGATCTGCATGTGTACAGTGTAAAAATCGACGGTCAGCAGCACTATCGCCTTGCGTATGGTCTTTATCCAAGCTCTACGGAAATCCTTGAGGCCATAAAGGAACTCCCCCCCCAATTCAAGGCACAGAATCCTTTTCAACGCTCTGTCGAACGCATGCGAAGCCAGAATAGACAGTAGCCTGCTTTTACAGAATAATCATATTGTTATATCGTTCTGTTATACTGATTTAGTGGATAAAAAGAAAACTGTGGGAGCATGATGAGACTCATCGTCCCTGGTACGCTGACAAGATTGATGCCCGCAATCGCCATCGCGATGCTGGTGGCGTGCGCTGGCCCACCGGTAATGAAGCCAACATCCACTCATATTCGGGGCGAAGTTCCTAATGTTGTAACTGAAAACATTCCGGAACCGGTACGTTTGCCGACGATACTACCGCGGCCCAGAGCCACGGCGAAACCGGAGACTTATAGCGTTGTCGTCAACAACGTTCGAGTGCAGGAATTGCTCTTTGCATTGGCTCGCGATGCAAAACTCAATGTGGATATTCACCCAGGCATCACTGGGGTCGTCACTCTAAACGCAATTGATCAGACATTGCCGCAGCTGCTGTCGCGCATCGCAAAGCAAACCGATATGCGTTGGGAAATTGATGGCCCCAACCTGGTAGTTATGCCGGATTCACCCTATCTGCGCGTGTACAAAATCGACTACCTGAACATGGTCAGGACCAGCACCAGCACCGTCAGCGTATCTGGCAATATCTCTTCGGGCGGGCCGGGGGGCGGAGGTGGAGGGGGCGGGAACGCTTCTTCCACCACACTTACCAATCGGGCAGACAACGATTTCTGGAGGCACCTGGTTGAAAACATCAAGGAGCTTCTGCAGGAAACAGACAAGATACTGCCCGGGTCCACTGCAAGCCAGGCTCCCCCAGTGCCCAGCGCTGCTCCGTCAGCTCCAGGGCAAGCCAGTCCGGCTGGCGCGGCACCGGCTCCGGCTGCGACGCCAGCCGCCGCAGGCGCAAGTTTTCGCGAAGCCGCATCGGTTATTTCCAACAGTGAGGCGGGCGTGCTTAGTATTCGCGCCACCTCACGTCAGCACGAGAAGATCCAGGAATTCCTGGATCGGGTTATGTCCAGCGTTAAGCGTCAGGTTTTCATAGAAGCAACCATTGTCGAGGTCACCCTTAGTAATCAGTACCAGCAGGGTATTGATTGGTCGCTGATAGGGCGCAGCGCGACTTCGCGATTGAGCATTACGCAAGGGGCAGTCGGCACGCTGTCGGGGTCGCCGGCCGGAAACTTTTTCACTGGCAACCTGATTGATCAGAATGGCAGACTTGGCGATTTCAGCGCAACCGTCAAGCTGCTTGAGTCTTTCGGTAATGTGCGCGTTCTCTCCAGTCCGAAATTGTCAGTCCTGAACAATCAAACAGCGTTGCTCAGAGTAGTCGACGACATTGTCTATTTCAAGGTGGACTCCACCACCACCGCTGCAACCGCCACTGCCGGGCCAGTAACCACATTCAATACCACCCCCAATATTGTGGCAGTTGGATTCATTATGAGCGTCACGCCTCAGATCGGCGACAACGAAACTGTGTTGCTCAATTTGCGACCATCGCTGACCAGGGTGCTCAAGTTCGTGCCTGATCCAAATCCGTCGTTGATCATCCCGAACCCTGTTCCACAGCTCCAACGGCGCGAGATGGAATCGATGATCAAGATCAATAGTGGACAAATCGCAGTCATGGGAGGCCTGATTCAGGACGAGGTAAAGGACTTTGATGACTCTATTCCCGGCCTCAACCAGACCGCCTTCGGTTCGCTTTTTGGTCAAAAGAACAGAATCAATAACAAGACAGAACTAGTCGTTTTCCTGCGCCCGCTCGTGGTCAAAGATTCCAGCCTAAATGGCGATTACCGCGCCTACCAGACGATGTTGCCAGAGGATGATTTCATGTCGCGTCAAAATCCGTCCAAACCTGTTGTAAAGCAGTGACTGGCCGCGCATGAGCTTGCTCCTTGAAGCGCTGAAAAAGGCGGAACTTGCCAAGCAAAGCGCGAAAACCACTTCGGATATTCGATCCGCGGGCATGAAGCCGATTGTGACGCGCGAAGCACTTCCGGACATTTCGCAGCCGCTAGAGATTCTTGCCAATGATCTACCATCGGCAGGCGCGGCGGTTACAAACTCGCTTGAACTGACGCTTGATACACCAGCGATTGAGCACCTTCGTACGGAACCGGCACCGATTCGGTCCATTGATGAGACAAGCGATGCACCTCAGACGGCCACAGTTGACACTGGTGAACGCACAGAGCCAACCATGGCAACGGCAACCGAAGATGCAGCCAATGCCGAAGCTGACCGCGCCGCCGCACGCAAAGTATTTGAAGTCAAGGAGGTGGACTACAATCCGCGCCGCCCCTTTTACATTACCATCGGTCTGCTCGGACTATGCGCAATAGGATATGGCACTTATGTCTGGTGGCAAATGCAACCACGCAGCGCTTATAACGCAGCAGCAGTAAAGAACGCGCCTGCTGCCGAACGAGTTGCAACGCAGGCTCCACCCACGGCGCAAGCGCAGGCATTGCCGGTTACTCCGGCGGCACCAGACGGCACTCCCCAGGCGCCTGGCCAAACACCGGCACCCGCTTCGGCACAGGCTGCAGCCCCAGTTACCACAGCTGCCGCCAAGGCAACTGCTACGAGTCCCGCCGCCCCAACGCTTGTTGCGCGTGGTCGACAGGACTTCCCGATCGCAGCAAGTTCGGCGAATCCACCCGCGGCACGGACACCTGCCCAGTCCGTATCAAATCGGGCTGCACCTGCTGAGCGTCGCGGCACAACCGCGCCGATTGCCATAACGCCGTCTGCCCTTGCCGTTGATCCGCAAACCGAGCGCGCCTACAACTCATTTCAGCAAGGCGATCTTTCTGCAGCCAAGGACCTCTATCAGCGCGTACTGCAACGTGACCCTGGAAGCCGCGATGCATTACTCGGCCTCGCCGCGATCGACAGCAGAAACCGCGATTATGAATTGGCGGAATCTCGATATCTGAAATTACTGGAATTGGATCCGCGCGATACGCACGCGCTGGCTGGAATCATCGCCCTGCGCGGACAAACTGATCCGATACAGTCCGAGAGTAGACTGAAAACCGTCATAGCCAGCCAACCCGACTCGGCACACCTGCATTTTGCGCTTGGTAATCAGTTTGCCGCACAAAGCCGCTGGCCGGAAGCACAAGCGTCTTATTTTCGTGCCTATTCACTGGAACCAGAAAATCCAGACTTCACTTTTAATCTTGCCATCAGTCTGGACCGCCTGCAGCAGAAGAAACTGGCGCTCGAACACTATCAGCGCGCCATTTCATTGGCCAACACGCGTGCGGCAAACTTTGACAAAGCTCAGGTGGCAGCACGCATAGCGGCACTCTCACGCTGATGAATTCTCCCCGTCCCACGTCGACCACTTCTGCTCCGCAGCAAGCCAAGCGCCATATTGGCCAGATTCTGATCGCGCAGGGAATACTCACAGAAGATCAACTGCGTATCGCGCTGTTGGAGCAACTCAAGACCAATCAGCCTGTCGGCAAACTTCTGGTCAATCTCGGATTCGTGTCTGAAGCAACGCTGCGAGACGCGTTGTCCGAAAAACTTGGCCTGCAGTCAGTAGACCTGACCCAGATTATCGTGGATGCCGCCGCGCTGAAAATCGTGCCTCGCGAATTCGCCAAGCGCCACAATATCTTTCCTGTCGCGCTGGATCGCGAAAAACGTGTACTGATCATCGCGCTGGCCGATACCCACAACATCATTGCAGTCGATCAGGTGCGCGCGCAATTGCGCGGGGAAGTCGAAATTGAAACCCGCCTTGCCGGCGAAACCGAGATTGTGCGGGCCATTGACCAGTACTATGGGCATGACTTCTCGATTGACGGCATTCTGCATGAAATCGAGACGGGTGAAGTCGATTTTCAGAGCATGCAGGCCTCCGGTGACGCCTATGCCCAACCCGTCGTTCGACTGATCTCGGCATTGCTAGGCGACGCAGTCGAACGAGGCGCCTCGGACATCCACTTTGAACCGGAACAGAACTTTCTTCGCATCCGCTATCGCATAGATGGCGTTCTGCGCCAGATTCGCAGTCTGCACAAGACCTACTGGCCAGCCATGGCCGTACGCATCAAGGTCATGGCAAAAATGAACATCGCAGAAACTCGGGCACCCCAGGATGGCCGCATCTCCCTGACGCTTACCGGTCGGGAAGTTGACTTTCGGGTGGCATCGCAGGCAACCACGCATGGCGAAAACGTGGTACTTCGCATCCTTGACCGGCAAAAGGGCATCGTGCCTCTGGACGGACTCGGCCTCGAAGCAAGCCAACTGGCACTCCTGAAGAAAATGATCGCCCGTCCTGAAGGAATCATCCTTGTCACCGGCCCCACCGGCAGTGGCAAGACCACCACGCTCTATTCGGTGCTCAACCACATCAACAATGATGGCTTGAACATCATGACACTGGAAGATCCGGTCGAATACCCAATGACACTGATCCGACAGGCTTCGGTAAATGAAGCTGCAAAAATGGACTTCGGCAATGGAATTCGCTCACTGATGCGGCAGGATCCTGATGTAATTCTGGTTGGCGAAATTCGCGACCAGGATACGGCCACCATGGCGTTTCGCGCGTCCATGACCGGCCACCAGGTGTATTCGACGCTGCACACCAACTCTGCAATTGGCTCAATTCCGCGCCTGCAGGATATCGGAATCGTTCCGGATGTACTGGCCGGAAACATGATTGGAATCATCGCCCAGCGGTTGATCCGCCGGCTATGCAAGCACTGCAAGCAGTCTTACGTGGCATCGGCTGCGGAAAGCAAGCTCTGCGGCGTTACCGCGAGCAGACCCACGACCCTCTACCGCGCAGTGGGTTGTGACCATTGCGACTATCAGGGCTACAAGGGCCGCATCGCAATCATGGAAATTCTCAAATTGGACAGCGATCTTGACGAGATGATCGCCAATCGCGCAACTGCGCGTGAATTGCAGAAGGCCGCATTGGCAAAAGGCTTTATTACTCTGGCCGACGATGGCGTGAGGCGCGTGTTGGAAGGTTCCAGCACCCTTGACGAATTGATGCGTATCGTGGACCTCACCGATCGTATGTAACCTTGCAAGGTGCGTCGGGCTGATCCCCGTCGCGGTTTGGAATTCGCATGCCACAATTTTCATACAAGGCAATTGACGCTCAAGGCAAGGCCATGATTGGCCAGACCGAAGCACTCAATTTTGTCGACCTGGAAATGCGCCTGCAGCGCATGGGCCTGGATCTTGTATCCGGAGGGCCAACGCGGCGCAAAAATCCGTTCCGGGCCGGCGCAATCAAGCGCGCTGACCTCATCAATTTCTGTTTCCACATGGAGCAACTCAACAGCGCCGGCGTTCCATTGGTCGAAGCCCTTGCCGATCTGAGGGACAGCGTCGAAAACGTGCGCTTTCGCGAAACCATAGCCAGTATTCTTGAAAGCATCGGTGGGGGACGCAATTTGTCGCAGGCGCTCAGTGAATTTCCCGATGTATTCACACCTGTATTCACCAGCCTGATCAAGGCCGGCGAAGATACCGGCCGGCTGCCACAGGTACTTAGGGAGCTCTCCGAATCCCTGAAGTGGGAAGATGAACTCGCGGCGCAGACCAAGAAAATCATCATGTACCCGGCTTTCGTCGGCTCGATCGTCATGATCGTAACCCTGTTTCTGATGATTTACCTGGTGCCGCAAATGGTCGGTTTCATCAAGAACATGGGCCAGGCCATTCCGCTGCAGACACGCATCCTCATCCAGGTGTCCGCGTTTTGCGTCGATTACTGGTGGCTGTTTATCGTCTTGCCAATTATTTTGGTGGCTGGCTTCAAGATTGCCAGCAAGGGCAGTCCTGCGGTCCGCTATCAGCTTGACCGCCTCAAGCTGGCAATTCCCATGGTCGGCCCGATACTGCAAAAAATAATTCTGTCGCGTTTTGCCAGCACCTTTGCACTGATGTACTCGGCCGGAATCACTGTGCTCGATGCAGTGCGCAGCGCAGAGGAAACGGCTGGCAACCTCGTCATTCAGGACGCGTTGCATCTGGCCGGACAACAAATCGCTGACGGCAAGAATGTCACCAGCGCATTCCAGAACGTTGGCATGTTTCCGCCACTGGTCATTCGCATGCTGAAAATCGGCGAGTCAACTGGCGCCCTGGATACGGCATTGCTCAATGTTTCCTATTTTTACAACCGGGAAGTCAAGGAAGCAATTGGCAAGGTCCAGGTAATGATCGAACCGGCATTGACCGTGGTGCTTGGAGCCGTATTGGGCTGGGTCATGCTGTCAGTGCTTGGGCCAATCTATGACACCATCAGCAAGCTCAAAGTGTAGACGCACCCGTGGCAGATAAACGTCTCCTTTATTTCACCGCCCAGCGTATAACAATCTACGCTTGGAAAGGCAATGAACTCACGCTGGAGCAAGGATTTGCCTCTGGCGAAGAAGGTGTGAGTGCATTCGGTGCCTACGTATCAGAGCATCCGGATAGTCTCTACTACGTGCTGGCGGATCTGGTGGAAGAGGATTTCGCGCAGGAAAGCATCCCGGCAGTACGCGGCAAGGATCGCAAAGCATTGCTGGGACGCAAAATCGCGCAACGCTACCGCGACACCAGCCTGGCACTGGTACTTTCCCTGGGAATTGCCGAAGCGGGCGGCCGGCGCGAGGAAAAGGTGCTGTTTGCCTCGTTTACCAACACCCAGTTGCTGCAGGCCTGGCTCACCGTACTGCGTTCGCGCGAAGCACGGCTGGTTGGCGTCTATTCCCTGCCGCTGATCACACCATTGGTCGGCGCTCGCATCCACTTCAAAAGCCCGAGCTACCTGATGGTCAGCGTCGCCGAAGGCGGGCTCAGACAGACCTATGTCGAGAACGGACAGGTGCGTTTCTCCCGACTCGGTCGGGCCGACCAAAGTGATCCCCGCGCGCTCGCTGAAACCTGTGCTGCTGAATCATCTCGCATCCAGCAGTACCTAGTTAATCTGCGCCTTATTCAGCGCAACGCGGGGCCTCTGGATGTCATCATGCTTGCCCCCCGCAAGGACAAGATGCATTACGATGTTGCCTGTCGCGCGACCGCAACCCTGCAGTTCCATGTACTTGAACTCGATGAAACGACGCGAGCCGCCGGGTTGAAAAAGGCACCCGATGGGACTACTGCTGAAGCTTTGTTTCTTCATATTCTGGCTGGAGCACAGCCCAGGCAGCAGTTTGCTAGCGACGATTTGCGGCACTATTACCACTTGTGGCGGGCTCGCCTTGCCACGGCAGCGGCAGGTGCGGCCGCTTTTGTTTTTTGCGTGTTGCTGTCGCTGTTCAAACTGATCGACGTGTACCATACCTCGGAACGTACCAAGCTGGACCGCCAGCAGGAAGCTGTCGCCGCCCAGCAATACGCCCGCATGCAACTGACCTTTCCCAAGACGCCCACTGAAAGCGACAAACTTAAAATCATCGTCAAGAACTATCAACTGCTTAGCGGTCAGACCAATTCCCCCGAACCATTGTTTGCACAAATCAGCAATGCGCTGGCCGGATCGCCTCAAATCGAACTGGAGCGCATCGACTGGACTGCCAGCACCACCCGGCCAGCCGATACCACCCGGGTGCCATCCACCGCAGCGGCTGGCACCACGCCAGGCGGCCTGGTCCAGACGGCCCAGATCGCCGGGCGCATCAACATTGGACAAACCAACGACTACCGGGCGATCACACTCATCGTTGATCAGTTCGTCGAGGGACTGCGCAAACAACCTGGCATCGAAGTTTTGTCGCGTCGCCTGCCCTTTGACATCACAGCGGAAAAAAGCCTGTCAGGGGATATTGGCACGAAGCAATCGGTGGAAGTACCGCGATTCACCGTCGTCATTGCGCAAAAGAGTGGCTTATGAAACTGAACAAGGAGGATTTTCGGAAATTGCGTTGGCCACTGCTTCTGGGCGTGTCGCTAACTATCGCCGGCATCGCATCACTGGTGCTCACTGAACAATATCTCGATGTTGCCAGAATGGGGCGCGCATCCGCCCAGTCGCAGCGAACTGCGGCCCAGGATCGAGTGGCCAAGGCCGCTGAGGAGGAACGCGAGATTCGCGCCAATCTGGTTGAATTCCAGAAAATGATTGATGCCGGCATGGTGGGGTCAAAAAACCGACTCGACCTGATCGAACAAATTTTGACAATCAAGACCCAGCGCAAACTGTTTGAGATCAAGTACAACATCGAACCCCAAAGGCTGCTCGACTATCCGAACATTGCAAAGTCCGGTGCCATGGATCTCTATACCAGCCGAATGCGGCTGAGCATGCCGCTTCTGCACGAACAGGACTTGTTCAACTTTCTGGACGACCTGCGCGACCTCAAACAAGCCTTGGTATCGGTGCGCAGTTGCAATCTGGTACGCCAGGATCGCGGATCGAGTCCGACACTTGCACCAAGCCTGCAATCCGAGTGCATAATAGATCTAATCACTTTAGTTGATAATAAGCCATCCTAAGCGACATGCCGAGCTTAATATTATCAAATAGTTACGCCGTATATCGCTCATTGCGACGCGCTGCATTCGTCGTGGCCGCCCCGCTGATCGTTCTGGCAGCCCATCCTGGCTTTGTCATGGCTGAAGAACTGGGTCGCCTGTTCCTGTCACCGCAGCAACGCCAGGAACTGGACCGGCGGCGCACGACCAATGCCCAGGCTGCCGCAATCACCACGCAGGACCTGGTGACTGTGAACGGGCAGGTCTCGCGCTCCAGCGGCAAGTCGACCACCTGGATAAATGGCGCGCCCCAGGATGATCTGGCGCGCGACCGAGACGCCAACCGGGTCACCATCAAGCAGGGTGAAGATGAGCCCCCCGTATCGCTCAAGGTCGGCGAAACCATGGACCGGGTCAAGGGCGAAACCCGTGATGGCCTTGGTGGTGGCAAGATCTCCGTGCGTCGAGATCGCAAATAGCCCGATGTGTCGCGCCATTACCGCGCCCGTCACAACGCATCGACCCCGGCGCCAGCACGGCGCGGCGCTGCTGGCA
>CANKAJ010000033.1 GCA_947479645.1 Betaproteobacteria bacterium
CGCAGCACGTTCGAGCAGGCCGAGGCCGACAGCGCCACCATCATGGCGAAGATCAAGCCGGCCAATCTTCCCGGCGAGCCGGGCGAGCGCCCGAAGGACACCGACTGGAATGCGCTGACCGACGATGAGTTTCGTTTCGAGGCCATCGCCTATTACGAGAAGCACTTCCCGAAAAGCCAGCTCTTCATGATGCGCCGGCCGGGCAAGGCCGATGTCTACGACTACATGCGAACCTGTTACGAGCACGGCTGGCTGGCGCCGGCATGGCCACGCAAGTGGGGCGGTATGGAACTGGCGCCTTCCAAGCAGGTAATCCTTTTCGAGGAACGCGAGCGCATCGGCGTCTCGCGCGTGCTGGAGCATGGCCTGAATCTGCTCGGCCCGGCGCTGATGAAGTTTGGCACCGAAGAGCAGCAGAAGAAATATCTGCCCAAGATACTGTCAGTGGATTACATCTTCTGCCAGGGTTATTCCGAGCCGAACGCCGGCTCGGACCTGGCCAGCCTGCAGACCAAGGCGGTCCTTGATGGCGATCACTATGTCGTCAACGGCTCCAAGATATGGACGTCCATGGCGCAGGAGGCCAACCACATGTTCCTCCTGGCGCGCACCGATCCTGAAGCCAAGCGCCAGTCGGGCATCAGCTTTTTCATCCTCGACTTCAAGACCCCCGGTGTGACCATCAAGCCGATCACCAACCTCACCGGCAACCCGGAGTTCTGCCAGGTGTTCTTCGACAATGTGAGAATCCCCAAGGAAAACATTGTCGGCGGCCTGAACAACGGCTGGACGGTGGCCAAGGGCCTGCTCGGATTCGAGCGCTTGAACAGCGGCAGTCCGCGCCGTCCGCAATACCCGATGAACAAGACGCGTGAAATCGCCACGGCGCGCGGCCTGTGGGATGACCCCGAGTTCCGCTCCAAGTTCACCAGGCTGGAACTGGATGTCGGTGATCTGGCGCTGTTGTACCAGCGCTATTCTGATGTGATTTCCAGCGGTGGCACACCGGGACCGGGCATGTCCATGCTGAAGATCTGGTCCTCTGAAACCACCATGCGCATGAATTCGCTGATGGTTGAAATCGCCGGCTCCTCGGGTTGTCTGTCGTCCGAGACGGTGGAGTTCGACAAGGTCAAGGCGAATATCATGGGGTCGTTCTACATCCTGTTCCCGGCCACCATCGCTGCCGGTGCCAACGATATTCAGCGCAACATCCTTGCCAAGCGCGCGCTCGGCCTGCCCTGACTGAAAGGGTTCACGGCATCGCGCCGGATTGACGCGATGCCGTGTGATATTTTTGAGAATATATTTATTGTCAATTTCAAAAAATAATCATTGATCAATAGATATCAATCGAATAATTATGATCGCCGTGATGGGTGTGTCCGGATGGTGATGGCCAAGCCTGCTGGGCTTCCGGGCAGAGGCGCACTCGCTTCAATCACGCTGGCGTTGCTGCTGGGCTGTGGTGCTGCCATGGCGCAGGACAATTTTCCGATTCGCCCGGTGCGACTGGTGGTGCCGGTCGAGGCGGGCGGCGCCACCGATGTGCAGGCACGCATGTTCATGGCCGAGTGGGCCAAGGGTCTCGCGCAGACGGTCATCATCGACAACAAGCCGGGTGCCGGCGGGGCGATCGGCGCCGACTTCGTTGCCAAGTCCAAACCCGATGCCTATACCGTGTGCTTTTGCTCGACCAGCCAGTTGGTGTTGTTGCCGCTGACCGAGCCCGACTATCCGCTGGTACCCTTGCGTGACCTGCAGCCCGTGACCCCGGTGTATGTTGCCGACGGCACCATTGTCGTTCGCCTGGGGTTGAAAGTGAAAACGCTGGCGGAGTTCATCGCGCTGGCCAAGGCCAGTCCGGGCAAGCTGACCTTCGGCTCAACCGGCACCGGCGGCATCATCCATCTGACCGGCGTGCTGATTGGCAACATGGCTGGCATCAACATCGTGCACGTGCCGTACAAGGGCGAACAGTCTGCCGTGAATGATCTGCTGGGCGACCGCATCGACATGGTGCCGCTGTCGGCGCTGCTGGCCGAGCGCATGGCCAAGGCGGGCAAGCTGAGGGTGTTGGCGGTGCGTGGTACAGCGCGGAACCCGCTGCTGCCCGATGTGCCGACCATGAGCGAGTCGGGTCTGCCGGGAGCCGAGACACCCAATCACGGCGGGCTGCTGGTGGCTGCTGGTGCTCCTGCCGCAGCAGTGGAAAAACTCTACACCGCAGCCGCCACCGCGCTCGCCTCAGCCGATATCAGGGATCGCTTCATGCAGTCCGGTCAGCGCGTATTCGTCGCGCGTCCCGAAGCCTATGCCAGCTTCCTGCGCCAGGAAACCGACAAGTGGGCGCGGGTCGTCAAGTCACTTCCGACGACCAAGAACTGAGTTAACCCTGAACCGGTTTCCCGACTGGGGAGGGCATAGACAGTGCCTCCCTTAACTTTGGACTTCTTTCTCGACGTGTTTTGCGCGCGGTGCATGCCACTGCTTTCGCGTCGCCCAGGTGCCCGCGATCAGAACGGTCGCCAGTGCCCAGAATACCGGCCGCACACCCAGTGCGGCACCGATGGCGCCCGCGCCCAGCGGCACGATGGTTTGCAAGGCATTGATCATGGCCAGGCGCAGGCCGAGCACTTCACCGATGCGGCTGGCAGGGGCCACGTCATACATCAATGACAATGAAATCGGTGCGCCCACGCCCAGCGACATTCCCAGCAAAGCCGACAGCACCAGCAATGCAGAGATATTCGAAAACAGCGGCATCGCAATCAGGCCGGCGCTTGCGATGCAGAGCGAAATGAGCAGTACCTGCCAGGCAGTGAGACGGCGTGCCATTGTCGTCAGGAACGATCGCACGATGACTGCGGCCAGCGAGAAGGCGCTGACTACCATGCCGATCTCTGAGGCGCTGAGTGCGATCTGCGCGCCATAGACCGGCATCAGGAAAGTGTAGAGGTTCCAGCCCACATGCGTCAGCAGCGCGGCAATGAAAACGCGGCGCAAGTCGACGATGCGCAGCAGGTCCCATACGCTGCGCGGCCGTGACCCGGTTTTGGATCCGGCATCGGCAGATGCCTTGCTGCGGCTGTTGGGTTCCGCGATGAAGGGCAGATTATTGGTCCCGATGATCAGCGCCGGAATGAGGGGCAGTGCCGCCAGCAGCAGGAAAGTATTGGCGTAACCCATGTGATCGATGGCAAATCCGGTGACCAGCGGCGCGGCGAAGCTGGCGGCCGAATAGATCTGCATGGACAGGCTGAAATTGCCCATCCGGTCCTCGGGACGGCCGTGCCTGCCGACCTGTTGCTGGTTGCCGATGAAGTACACGTTGTACAGCGTGCCTACCACAGTGCTGACCACGAACAGCGCCGCCAGATCGTGCCACACGAAGGCGGTGGCGGCACCAGCCGCCATCAGCAGGGACGAATACAACATGGGACTGCGCGGGCCGATGCGGTCCACCCAGCGCCCGGTCGAGACCGACGTCGTGATCCCCAGTGCGGCGAATAGCGCTGTCAGCAGCCCTACGACCGCCGGCGACGCATCCAGGTGCACCGCATAGAGCAGCACCGCGAGCTTGCTCCCCGAGAACACGAAGTGATTGATGCCGGCAGTGGCGAGAAGCAGGTGGAAAGGTTTCAATGCGGGGGCGATGCCAGGGAGGGGGAAGTTGCAGGGAATTTGACTGGTACAAAGCAATCAGTACAACGGCACCCATTATAACGGCGCGGCCGGGAGCGACCTTGCCGATTCACTGCGGTCGATTCACCGCTGTATCATTGAATGACTGATTCCGAATGGCCCGGGCCGTCCATGCTGTCGGGGTGGCCAGGCGACTTCAATTCACTGCCTTTCATTCTTGATGCCTACACCTGCCCATTGAAGCCGCTCCACGTCACCATTCTGTTTGTGGTCCTGAACTACATCGCGTTTGCCGGATTGCGGTTTTCCGTGTCGCTGTACGCCATTCACATGCACGCC
This sequence comes from Betaproteobacteria bacterium, assembly GCA_947479645.1. Classification (GTDB taxonomy): domain Bacteria; phylum Pseudomonadota; class Gammaproteobacteria; order Burkholderiales; family SG8-39; genus CAIYPG01. The sequence continues at coordinate 3,985 of CANKAJ010000033.1, forward strand.
TCGCCAACCGTGGTCGGCGCCATTGTGGCGCTGATCTCCTTCATGCCCATGGCCGGCTCGGTGGCCATGGGCAAGCTGATTGATCGCAAGGGCATGCGAGCGCCATTGCTGGTGGCGACCATGGTGCTGGCATCGTGCACAGTGCTGGCCTTTCTCAGTGAATCGCCGGCGGCCTTGTTGCTTGTGTCCCTGTTGACCGGGGGCGCCTATTTCACGATTCTGAATTCCAGTGAACAACTGGTGGGGCGCTGCGGCAGCACCGCGGAACGGGCGGGAAACTACGTCACGCTGAGCCTGTGCTTCGGATTGGCGAATGCCTTATCGCCGGTGGCTGCCGGACTGCTGATCGATCACGTCGGCTTTCCCTTCAATTTTGCCGCCATGACGGTATTTCCGCTCCTTGGCACCGCGCTCATTTTGTTCAACAAACTGCCCAATCTGGCTCCGCTCCATAAGCCGGCGTCTGCCCGTGTGGCAGAAACGTCAGCATCGACGTCAGCATCGGGGGCGGCGGCAGGGCCCGCCCCGCGCAGCGTTTTCGATCTGATCCGCAATGGCAATCTGCGCCATCTGTATACCTTTGCCATCCTGTTTACGGTGTCGTGGGATCTGTTCATGTTCATGATGCCCGTCTACGGCGCGCAGTTGCACATTCCGGCATCCCAGATCGGCGTCATTGTCGGGTCCTTCGCAATGGCGACCTTTGCCGTGCGCTTGTTGTCCCGGCTTGTCACGCAACGCGTTACCGCCTGGCAACTATTGCTGCTGTCGCTCGCCGGCGTTGGCGCGGGTTGCCTGATCATCGGATTCGCCAAGGCGACAGTGCCGCTGATCCTCTGCGCCTTTTTGCTCGGATGCGGCCACGCGCTGGTCAATCCCATGCTGAGCACCTTGCTCTACGAAGTGTCACCACCGGATCGTGTGGCCGAAGCCATGGGTCTGCGCATGTCCATCGCCAAGGCCTGTCAGATCGTGTTGCCGGTGGCTGCCGGTGCGATCAGTTCCCTGTACGGCGTTGCGCCGGTATTCTGGCTGGTTGCCATGATTCAGTTGAGCGCCGCGTTCGCGGCACGCGGGCAATGGCATGAGAAGAGCAAATCAGCCTGAACGGGCGATGTCGTCGGATGCGTGATACGGCAACGCGCAAGCACAACCTCAGCGAAATTCGGCCAGTTCCGGGTCGTCGATTTTCTGCATTGGCAATCCGGTGATCAGCGGCAGTTCCGACAGGCGCGGCACGCCATTGCGGTATTCAATGCTGCCGCTGGCGTTCTTCCACACCAGCAAGGGCGTGCCCGGCGCACCGGTCTTTTCCATGAGCGCGAGATTGGCCTCGAGCGCCTTGCCGACTTCCGGTCGTATCTTGTCCAGCGGCTTGATGCCGCCATCGTAGCTCTTGTGCTTGTATCGGATTTCATTTTCGCGCAGCGCCGCGACCGGATCACGCGCCTGCAGAATGGCTGCGGCCCGTCCGGTGGAACTGGGTTTCTGGAAGGCGACGGGAATCCACTTCACTTGCAGGCCTGCCTTTTCGTAGGGTTGAACCGACTTCCAGACCAGATGGCAGTAAAGGCAGTTGGGGTCGATGAACACATACAGCGTGCTTCTGGGTTTGGTGGCGCCCTCGTTGAAATGGGTGGCTTTCTCAATGTCGGCGAACAGTGCCGGAGTAATGTTGACTGCTGTCATGGCGGCAGTGCTGGTCATGGCCAGGATGAGCGCGGTCAGCGTTACGGCAAGCGTTCCAAAGCGGATCACAAAGTGCATGAGGGGATATGATTGTCTGGCAATGTGATGGGTCATTAGGCCGGTTCCTGAAAGGTGCTGAACATACTGTTAAAGCACAAATGAGCGTTCTTCAAAATCCAATTTGCCACTGTAACAAAAGTACAGAACTAGAATCGGGTGGTTTACACTGCCATCGCAGATATGTACACTTGATCTGTACATATTGGATTTCACCATGCTTAAACCCCGAAAAGTCAACGTCACCGAACTTCGCCAGAATCTGCCGGCCTACCTGGTCGATGCGCAAAAGGGCAGGGAGATTGAAGTGACCTCGCGAGGCAAGGTCATCGCCCGCATCGTCGCGGGCGGCGACCCGCATCAGGAGGCGCGTGAGCGCCTTCTTGCCGTCCGCAAGCACTGTCATGTCGGCGATGTGGTCAGCCCGACCGGTGCTGAGTGGGATGCGGAGCGTTGATCGTTCTTGATACCCACGTGCTGATCTACGACGCGCTGACGCCGGCCCGACTGTCGGCGCGCGCCCGCAAAGCCATTGCCCTTGCTTACGAGAAGCGTGAACTGGCCTGCAGCGACATCAGCTTGTGGGAGATCGCGATGCTCATCGCGCACAAGCGACTCGATCCGGCGATGGATGCGCGGCAGTTTTTGGATGACATGATCGCGGCACGGCATGTTCGCGTGCTGCCGATCACGGCGGAGATCGCGGTGCTGTCGCAATCGGATCTGTATTCCCATGGTGATCCGGCGGACCGCTTGATTGCGGCGACCGCACAGTTCCATCATGCACCTTTGATTACATTCGACGCGAAGCTGCGCAAGCTCAAGGAAATTATGACGATCTGGTGAGTCGGGCCTGCAGGATAGGGCGATTTGAACTTGAGCGGGGACGGAGTGAAGTTGAACCCTTCAAGGGGATGCCTCAATGCTGTAGATATGGAATTGATTTTCCCTTGTGGCGGTGTATGGTATCTGTACTTTTCAATAGTGAAATCAACATGCGCAGCATCCTCATCCGCGATTTGGCTGACGAAGTAAAAGACTCGCTGCGCAAACAGGCCAGGCGCAATCGCCGCTCGATGGAGGAGGAGGCTCGGCAGATACTGAACACTGCCTTGCACAAACCCACGCAGCTTGTACCGGAGATTTCGATTGGACGGAGCATCCACAGTCGCTTTGCCGCGCTGGACGGTGTCGAACTGGCGGTGCCAGCCCGGGAGTCGATGCGGCCCTTGCCCTCTTTTGATTCCGGAAAATCCTCCAAACGGCGGTAGATCGGCATGCAGTTCATGCTGGACACGAACGTGTTGTCGGAGTTAATGAAGCCGGCGCCAGACGAGCGGGTGCTGCGCTGGTTTGATCTTCATGCCAAGGCCGAGTTCTCGACCACGGCCATCAACGAAGCGGAATTACTTGCCAGTATCGCAACGAGCTTGGCGACAGGGTGTTTGCATTCGATTTCGAAGCGGCCAATGTGATGACGTCGATTGCTCGTGCACGTCCTAGCGTCTCGCAAACGGGTTGACCAAGACCACGCCCAAAGCCTGTTTCTGCGGCCCGAAATCTTCGGTGTAGAGGCGCTTGACGCCGTGTTCGGCGCAGGTGGCGAGTATCAGTGCATCCCAGAATTGCGCGCCGGTACGGCGGGAGTAGCCGAGGGCGTGCGTAAAGCCGGGTGCGCTGACCGCGCAAGGACGCATCAGTTCGCTCCAGAGCGCGATTGTGCGCGCGGCGTTCGCACGCGACAGGACTTTTTTCCGGGTGGTGGCGCTGTAGAACTCGCCAAGTACCTGCAGCGCAATCGGCCAGGCGCCGGTCAGCGCCTGTTCGAGCAATGCTTGCGCGATCCTATGCTTCTCGCCTTGCGACGGATCGATCGCGTAGATCAGGACATTGGTGTCCAGGCTGAACACGCTCATTCGCCGTAGGCGTCTGCCCGCTCAAACCTGGCAGCGGGCCAGGCCTTTGCCGCGCGTACCGCCAGCGCGAGTTTAATTTTTTTGGCGCGTGCGCTGGCAGCTTGGGCATTTTTTCTTCCAGGCGCTTGCGCCGGGCCAAGTCGTGCCAGCGGCTTTCCGTGGCGCATGATCAAAAACTCACCGCCAGCCGCCGCCAGCGCGACATAGTGGGTAAGGCGATGGCTGGCTTCTCGCATGGCAATAGGCGTGGCGGGCATGATTTTCACATAAGTAAGAATGGCGAACAATTGTATAACATTTTGCCTGGACATTGAATGCCATTCTGACTCGTTGGTTTGTATTTGCTCCCATTTTGGGAGTAATATGCGTGCATGAGGGTAATCGCCAAGCGAAGTCTGCAGTCATTCTGGGAGCGAGCCGGGTGTCGCGATGCCAGGGCGCCGCTGGAAAGCTGGCACGCGGAAGCAGTTCGCGGAATCTGGACATCGCCTCATTCGATCAAGGCGCAATTTGCGAGCGCAAGTATCGTGTGCCGGAATCGAGTCATGTTCAATATCGGCGGCAACAAATACCGCCTGGTAGTGGAAATGCAGTACCGTGCAGGCATTGCGTGGGTGAAATTCGTGGGCACCCATGCCGAGTATGACCGTATCAACGTGGAGACCGTCAATGACTATTAAGCCGATTCGCAACGAAAGAGACCTGCGTGCCGCATTCAAGCGGCTGGAGGTGATTTTTCAGGCTGCCGCGGGAACACCGGGGGCTGACGAAATGGAAGTGCTGGCGACGCTGATCGAGGCTTATGAGAACAAGCACCATCCCATCAGCCCGCCCGACCCCGTGGATGCGATCAAATTTCGCATGGAGCAGCAAGGCTTGTCACCGGCAGATTTGCAGCCGTTCATAGGCGCGAGCGGGCGCGTGTCGGAGGTGCTTGGCCGTAAACGCCCGTTGAGTCTGCGTATGGTGAAGCGTTTGCATGATGGTCTGCACATCCCCTACGAGAGTCTGCTGGCCGGGGTGCGTTGACAGTTGAGGAGAACAAGGGGGCGCACCCCCTTGCATATCTCGCACTTCAGAGAAAACACCATGAATGCTTTCTCCGTATTTGAGACTTGTCAGTCTTTCCCTACAGAATCCGGTTCGACCCCAGCATCGACATGAGCGCCCCCAGCAACGCCAGCAGGGCGCCCAGCGCCACGAAGGCGGCGGTGATTTCGATGGTGCGTCCCTTGCCGAGGGACAGCCTGGCACTGAGCTGCTGATAGATTTTTTTCAGGTCTTCGGCGTTGCCGGCGCGATAGTACTCGCCGTGGGTCATGGTGGCCACCTTCTTCAGCGTCTCTTCATCCAGGCGCACCCGCATCGACCAGCCGTCGGCGGTGAGCGTGATGCCCTCTTTGGTGCCGACACCGACGGTGTAGACGCGCACGCCGCGTTCGGCGGCCAGCTTCGCCGCGTCCAGCAGTTCCGGCCCGGTGTTGCTCTGGCCATCGGAGAGCAGCACGATGGCGGTGCTGCTGTTGGAGCCAGGCGGCACCGGTTTGAAGTTGTCGATCTCGGTCTGGCGTGCCGAGTCGCGCGTCCAGGCGGTCGTTGTCGAATTGCGGCCGGTGATGATCTTCTCGGCGTCGATGCCGGATTCGGGCAGCAGCGTGATCAGCGAGATGACCAGACCGCTGCCCAGCGCGGTGCCGGGCTGCAACTGTACACGCTCGATGGCCTTGTTGATGTCGTCGCGGTTGTCGGTGGGGGATTGCACGACGGAGGCCGTTGCCGAGATCGACACGATGCCGATGCGCACCAGGCCGGGTTGGTTGGCGACAAAGGCCTTGGCGGCATTCTGCGCTGCGACCAGGCGGTTGGGCTTGATGTCGGTGGCACGCATGCTGCCCGAGGTGTCCATGGCCAGCATGATGGCGTCCAGTCGTGACGGCAGCATGATGATGGCCTGCGGGCGTGCCACGGCAACGATCATGGCGGTGATGCCCAGCAGCATCAGGATGGCCGGGGCATGCCGTCGCAGCGCGGTCACGATGCCCGGTTTGCCGGAGAGTACGGATGCGGCCGAATTCAACGAATCAACTGCGGCCGGATCAACCGCGTTCGTTGCGGCCAGACTGGCGTAGCGTCGTGACGCTTCGCTGCGGCGTGACAGCAGGCGCAGATAGAACGTGACCAGCACCGGCACGATCAGCAGCAGGCCCAGCATCAGCGGCCACAGGAAGGTGAATGCGCGCGCGGCAATCATGTGCTGGCCTGTCCCGATCAGCTTACGATGGGCTTGCGCAGATTGCCGCCGCCTGCGGCGAGCTGGCTGCGGCGCTTGCGCAGGCCGGTGAAGCGCAGCAGCGCTTCACCCAGCTGGTCATCGGTGGCCAGTTCCAGGCAATCGACGCCGGCAGCGGCGAGTCCGTCGCGCAGTTCCGTCTCGCGCAGTTCGGCGGCCTGCATGAAGCGCCGGCGAAAGCCTCCATCGTGCGTGTCCACGAACAATTGCTCGCCGGTCTCGGCGTCCTGCATCATGACCAGCCCGAGGTCGGGCAACTCGACTTCGAGCGGATCGTAGAGCCGCACCGCGACCACTTCGTGCTTGCGCGCGAGCAGCGTCAGCGCGCGGCCCCAGCCCGGTTTGCTGATGAAATCGGACACCACGAAGATGATGGAGCGGCGGCCGATGATGTGCTGCGCGCGGGCCAGCAGCACGCCCAGATCGGTTTCCTGTCCTGGTTCAGGTGCTGCCTGCTCAGCCTGCATGCGCAGCATGCGATCCAGAATGTGCAGCACCTGGCGCCGGCCGCCGCGCGCCGGAATCACGAGGTCAGCACCTGTTTCGGTCTTGCCGTTGTACAGGATGGCGCCGACGCGATTGCCGTGGCGCGTCAGCATGCGTCCCAGCACGGCGACCAGTTCCGAGGACATCTCGCGCTTGCGCACCTGCTCGGAGCCAAAGTCCACCGAACCGGACAGATCGAGCAGAAACCAGGCGAACACTTCGCGATCCTCATGGAATTCGCGTACATGTGGCGTTTCCATGCGCGCGGTGACGTTCCAGTCGATGTAGCGCACGTCGTCATGCGCCTGGTACTCGCGCAAGTCGGACAGGTCCAGGCCGAAGCCGCGCAGCAGCGTGCGGTAGTCGCCCTGAAGCAGGCCGTCGAGGCGACGGATCACCGTCCACTCCATGCGCCGCAGCAGCGACTCCGGATCGACGCGGCGCAGCGGTGCAACCGCAGCGTGCGCAGTCGTCGCGTGGTCCGGCGGCGCCGTGTCGCGCGCCCTGCGCCAGCTACGCTTCAGCAGCGACGTGAACATGGGCGGCCAGCGGTTTTTCCGGTGCGGCGACGGCCTGCATGATGCGCATCACGATTTCATCCGGCGTCTGCGAATCCGACAGCGCGGCATACGACAGCACCAGGCGGTGGCGCAGCACATCGGGGGCGAGGTCGGTTACATCTTCCGGGAGCACGTAACTGCGCCCGCGCAGGAAGGCCAGCGCGCGCGCGCCCTCGATGAGGTTGATGGTGGCGCGCGGACTGGCGCCGAAGGTGATGTAAGGCACGAGGTCGGCCAGACCGTAGCGATCCGGATTGCGCGTGGCGGACACCAGCCGCACGGCATACTGAATCAGCATGGGATCGACATAGGTCTTGCGGCACTCCAGTTGCAGCGCGCTCAACTGCTCGGTGGTGGCCACCGCAGCCACGGCCGTGGCCGGACCGGTGACGCGTTCGACGATGACGAATTCTTCTTCCTCGCTCGGATAGCCGATGAGGATCTTCATCATGAAGCGATCGATCTGCGCCTCCGGCAACGGATAGGTGCCTTCGGTCTCGATGGGATTCTGCGTCGCCATCACCAGAAACGGCGTGGGCACCTTGTGCGTCTCGCCGGCGATGGTGACCTGGCGCTCCTGCATGACTTCCAGCAGCGCGCTCTGCACCTTGGCGGGGGCGCGGTTGATCTCGTCGGCGAGCAGCAGGTTGGTGAACACCGGCCCCAGGCTGGTGCTGAACTCGCCCGATTTCTGGTTGTACATGCGCGTGCCGACCAGGTCGGCGGGCAGCAGGTCAGGGGTGAACTGGATGCGCTTGAACGAGCCGCGCAGGGTTTGCGCCAGCGTCTTCACCGTGAGCGTCTTGGCCAGGCCGGGCACGCCTTCCACCAGCAGATGGCCTTGCGCCAGCATGGCCACCAGCACGCGCTCGAGGAAGTGGTCCTGCCCGACCACGACGCGCTTGACTTCGTAGAGAACATTTTCCATCAGCGAGGCAATGTCGCTGCGGTCCACTGGTCTGTCGTTCATGGCGGGGCTTTCTCCGGTTGTGTCTGGGCTGTGAACAATGAGGAAGGGTTTGTCGCGTGATTCAAAATGAAAGTCAGAATGGGGATATGCCGACCATGTTGCCGGCGACGGCAATGGTGGCGGCAAAGCCGATGCCGATGAAAGTACGGGTTTCATTCGGGTTATAGATGGCGGTGACGATGCCCACCACCTCGCCGTCCATGGTCACCAGCGGTCCCCCGGAATTGCCCGGATTGGCGGCGGCGTCGAACTGGATGAGTTGCGTCAGCACATGCTTGCCGTCGGGGGCGCGGAATTCGCGGTTGAGGCCGGACACCACGCCGGCCGACACTGAAGGGCCGATGCCGAAGGGAAAGCCCACCGCGACGACTTCATCGCCGGGCTTGAGGCTGGCCGAGGAGCCGATGGTGGCCGCCGGCAGGTCATCCGGAATGATTCGCGCGCGCAGCACGGCAAGATCGTTTTCCGGATGCGTGCTGATCAGATCCGCCTCGGATTCCAGTCCGTCGAAGAAGGTGATGACGACGCGCTTCATGCCGTTGACCACGTGCAGATTGGTGAGGATGACGCCCTTGTCGACGATGACCACGCCGGAGCCGACACCGGCCGGCTTCAATTCGACCTTGGGCCGGCGCGGATCCATCGGACCCATCGGGTCATCGCTGTAACCGTGCACGCGCACCACCGATTGCCGCACCGATTCGGCGGCGCGGGCGGCTCTGGATTGCAGCGACTTGGTTTCCAGCGTGTGGATCACTGCGGCGTCGATGTCCTCCTGCGCGATTTCCTGCGGCGGTTCCTGCATGGCCTGGAATGCCAGCATAGGCAGCAGTGCCAACAGCATGCCGGCGAAGGCAAGTACGGCGCGCGGGTGCCGCCCGATGATTGCGCGAACGCGCGCCCTTGCCGACAGCCTTGCCACGGGCGCTGCCGGCACGGCGCCTGCTGTCGCGGCCGCGGGACGGCGCGATGGGGATCGCACGGTGCTGCTGTAGAGGGCGGGTTTTTTCATGGATAGTTTGTCGCACGACTGAACCAGGACTGCCCGAAGCAACCCGGAAGGTAACATGCCTTGCCGCGTCAGGGCAGGCATGCCCAAAATGAGTGCGGATGTCACAATGCTAAAGTACGGCTCCGGGCACGCAATGTTGTACGAATTGCTGTATGTCCGGCCGTTGTATCCCGATAATGCGCAGTAACTCTTCATGACAACGGACTGGCGCGAAGCGCGGTCCGGCAAGGAGATGCGATGCGGTTCCTGTGGCCTGAACTGCTCTGGCTGTTGCTGCTGGTACCGGCGCTGGTCGCCGTGTATTTGCATGTGCTTGCGCGCAAGAAAAAGGCGGCCGTGCGTTACCCCAGTCTGCTGCTGGTCAGGCAGGCCATGGGGCCCGGCCAGAAATGGCGGCGGCATGTGCCGCCCGCGCTGTTTCTGGCGGCAATGACCATTGCCATCCTGGCCATGGCGCGCCCCAGTGCCACGGTGACGCTACCCTCGGAATACATGACGCTGATCATGGCCATGGATGTGTCGCGCAGCATGCAGGCCACGGACGTGGCGCCCAACCGCATTATTTCCGCGCAGGTGGCGGCCAAGTCGTTTGTTTCGGCGCTGCCAAGCAACGTGCGTGTGGGCATCGTCGCGTTCGCCGCATCGGCCTCCATCGTCCAGACCGTGACCGACAATCAGGAAGAACTGGTCACCGCCATCGATCGCTTTCAGTTGCAACGCGGCACCGCGACCGGGAGCGGCCTGATCCTGGCACTGGCGCAACTGATGCCGGACTCCGGCATTGATCTTGACCTGACGGTCAATGCCAATCCCTGGTCGAGTTACTACGGTGGTGCGTCGATCGATCGCACCCGCAAAACGGCGAAGACGCCGCAGAAAGCATTCACGCCGGTGGCACCCGGCTCCTACACCGGTGGTGGAATCGTGCTCTTGAGCGATGGCCGGCGCACCACCGGGCCGGACCCGCTGGAAGCCGCGCGCATGGCCGCCGATCGCGGCGTGCGGGTGTTTACCGTCGGCTTCGGTTCCAAGAACGGCGCCACCACCGGCATGCCGGGCCTGTCCTACTACACCATGCTGGATGAAGATACGCTGAAGGGTATTGCGTCGCTGACCGGCGGCGAATACTTTCATGCCGGCACCGCCGAAGACCTGAAAAAGGTGTATGCCTCGCTGAGCGCCAAGTTCTCCATGGAGGCGCGGGAAACCGAGGTCAGCGCGCTGTTCAGCATTGCGGCGGCGCTGCTGGTGATCGCGGCGGCGGTGTTGTCCCTGCTGTGGTTCCGGCAGCGGGTCTAGTTCGGGCAGGTGCATTCCGGGGCGCAATGCTGGGGGGCTTCACGATCACGCAATGAACGGCGAGCACGCCCAAGTGTGCTCCGGATCGATACTCACTTCGCCGCTAAAAAATCAGTTCGACTCTTTCAGTGTTCCTTATCATCCTTGTATATTAAAAGGAGACCTTTTAATATACAAGGATGATAAAACGTGATCTGATGCCCGCGCTTCAAGTGTCGCTGCGGCAATTTCCGGTGGTTGCGCTGGTTGGCCCGCGCCAGGTGGGCAAGACCACGCTTGCCCGTGCCCTGGCGGGCAAATCAGGGCAGGCCGTTTATCTCGACATGGAGCGGCCATCAGACGTGGCCAGGTTATCGGACGCGGAGTCATACCTGGAGCCGCTCGCGGACCGTCTGGTGATTCTCGACGAAGTCCAGCGCCGCCCTGATCTGTTTCCACTGCTGCGCAGTCTGGTGGACGCCAAGCGTAAAAACGGCCGCTTTCTGCTGCTCGGTTCGGCATCGCCTGATCTGTCGCGTCAGGCGGCGGAAAGTCTTGCCGGTCGCATCGTCTACCATGAGCTTTCCCCGTTCACGATGAGCGAGGCAGCTGCATCTACGCCAGACAAGCTGGCCCAGCTATGGCATCGCGGCGGCTTTCCTGGCAGCTTTCTCGCGCCCTCCAACGCGCGTGCGATGGCCTGGCGAGAAGCCTTCATTGACACCCACCTGCAGCGCGACCTGCCCGCACTGGGTGTGCGCATTCCCGCGACAGCCCTGCGCCGGTTCTGGGCGATGCTCGCCCACTATCATGGCCAATTGTGGAATGCCTCGAAAATCGCCGGCAGCCTGGGGGTGAGCGCACCCACCGCCAAGCACTACCTCGATACGCTTGAAGACACCTTCATGCTGCGCCAACTGCCGCCATTCGCAGCCAACCTCAAAAAGCGGCTGGTGAAAAGTCCGAAGATTTATCTGCGCGACAGCGGCCTCTTGCACGCCCTTTTGCGGATTGGCTCGCATGACGATCTGCTCAGCCACCCGGTGGCGGGCGCCTCATGGGAGGGCTGGGTGATCGAGCAGGCGCTCGCTCTCTGCGGCACCGACACGGGGGCGAGTTTTTTCCGTACCGCCGCCGGCGCAGAGATTGACCTTGTGCTGGAGCGGCCACGCGGCAGACGACTCGCGCTGGAAATCAAACGCACATCGGCGCCCCTGCCTTCAAAAGGGTTCTGGTCCGGCATTACCGATATCAAACCTCATGCCGCTTATGTGGTCTATCCGGGCAAGGAGCGTTATCCGCTCGGGCCTGGGGTTGAAGCCTTGCCGGTGGCGCTGCTGGGCAAGGTTTTGCGCGGATAAGCGTTATCCACGCACCAGGCTTGATGCCTGGCTGGATGAAGCGGGTTACAGCTTCAGCGCTTGCGCGCGACAAATCCGATCAGCGCGGAAATGCCGCTGTGGCGGGTGCCTTCCTTCAGGTCGGCCTCCCATTCGCGCAGCTCGATCGTGTCGAAACCGGAAAACGACGTTGTTAGCAGTTCTGGAGTGTAGTAGTGCGAAAGATGCGGCGGTCCGCCGGTTTTGTACTCAAGCTGCTTGGGCGTGTAGCCGAGCAGCACGACCAGGCCGCCGGGTTTCAGGCAGTGCACCATGTTGGCAAACATGCGCGCGCGCATTTGCGGATCGGCGAACTGGTTGAAGATGGTTGCCACGCCATCATAGGCGGCGGCCTGCCAGATGAAGGTATCGCTTGCGCTGACCGTGTAATTGACCGAGACCGAGGCGGCACTGGCGAGCTTCCTCGCCTTGTTGACACCGACTTCGGAAATGTCGAAGGCATCGACCTGCATGCCCTGGCGCGCCAGCCAGACGCTGTTGCGCCCTTCGCCATCGGCCACGCACAGCACGCGCTCGCCGGCCTTCCACAGCGAGCTCTTGTCACGCAGATATTGATTGGGCTCGGTGCCAAACAGATATTCGTCGCCCTGGTAACGCTCGTTCCAGGTGGCGGCGGAGGAGGGATTCGGGATGCTGGTTGTGCTGGACATGATGCCTTCGGATTTGAGAGTGAATAGGGGGTATTTTGCCCGTTTGTGCGCGGAATCGGCTCGCTGATTTCGAGTAGGGTTTGTTGGGTGTCGATATCGCTGGATCAGTCGCGCAGGCTGCACGCGGTCCGCGCCGCAACCCGGCCGAATATGGCCGCCTTTCCCAGCGATGATCCGCTCATGTAGGCGGCACCGTGCAGACCGCCCACCATTTCGCCGGCGGCATACAGCGCCCTGATCGGTTCGCCAAACACATTGAGAACGCGCATGTCCGGGTCCACGCGCACGCCGGCGTAGGTGCCATAGACACAGGCGGTCGATGCATAGCCATAGAAGGGCGCGCGCTGGATCTTGCGCAGCTGACCGAAGGTGTGCACCAGATGCTCGCGGCCGAACTCGGGGTCGCGTCCCTGGTCGACGTAGCGGTTGTAGTCCGCCACGGTGGCAGCGAGGGTATCGGCTGGCAGGTCGAACAGGCGCGCCAGTTCATCCAGCGACTCCGCGCGAACCAGCAACCCCTCTTCGAGGCGGCGCTCAAAGTCGGCGATCTTGTCCTTGTGGTCGCTTTGCTCGTAGATGTTCTGGTCCATGATCTGGTAGGTGCAGGCATTGGGTTGCAGCAGGCAGGCGTCGCCCAGCAGCTTGTAGGAAAGCGATTCGTTGACATAGCGCTTGCCGTGTTCGTTCACGGCGATGCCGCCTTTGTACACGCACAGGCAACTGTGCGGATTGCTGGTGTCCACCGGATGCTTGCCGTAGGTACCCTTGATATGCGCCATGTCGCGAAAGTCCGCGCCCAGCTCCCACGCCATTTTCAGCCCGTCACCGACGTTGCCGGCGCCACCGACAAACACTGCGTTGTCGTACTGTGGAACGAACTTGTGGATCAGTTCCTTGTTGTGGCCGAAACCGCCGCAGGCGAGGATGACGCCATTGCTGCAACGGATCGTCGCAGCGGCGTTGTTGTGGCTGAACTGCAATCCTTCCACCCGGCTCGATTCTGCATTGCGCAGCAGCCGCTGGCCTGCGGCGACGGTGAGGATTCTCACCTTGCCGTTTGCGAGGTTGCGTTTGCCCAGCAGGCGGACCGTATCGGCCGGGTCGGTGGAATGGCCGCGCGGCACGCTCATGCCGCCGGCGACCTGCAAATCAGGATCGAATTTGACGCCGTGGTGGCACAGCCATTCGTAGGTGGCGAGCTGGTTGTCGACATAGCTTTGCACGATGGTTTCTTCGTTGTCGAACTTTCCCACTTCGCGCAGATCCTTGAACAGGATCGCATCGGAGTCGACGATGCCTTTGCTGCGCTGCAGGTCGGTATCGGCAAAAACGAGCAGGCCGCCGCTCATGGCCGACGAACCGCCCAGTTCGGATTGCTTTTCCAGCAGCACGACATCGGCGCCTGCTTCTGCTGCCGACAATGCAGCGCAACCCCCGGCCATTCCGCCGCCGATGACGATCACATCACACTGCAGATCCATTCAGTTCACTCCCTTGGCAATCGGGCCAGCCGAGCAACGGGCTACACTGAACGCGAAGCATCCGGTGCGCGGATGAAGGACAATGCAACCGCTGCAAGCGGTATCAATTCACTATTTTATATGCAGGAGTCGTCATGGATCTTGGTATTGCCGGACGCGTTGCCATTGTCACCGGGGCCACGCGCGGCATCGGCAAGGCGGCAGCCGGCCTGTTGTCCGCAGAGGGTGTGCGTCTGGCCATGTTCGCGCGCACGGCGGAATCACTGGAGAAGGCGGCCGCAGAAATTCGCGGTCGCACCGGCAACGACGTCATCGCCATCGCCGGCGATATGTGCAAGCCCGAGGACGTCGCGCGCATGGTGGATACTGTCCGGCGGCGCTTCGGCGCGCCGGAAATCCTGATCCTGGTCACCGGGCGTCCGCCGCGTCCGCGCGAAGTGCTGCAGGAAAATGAACGCGCGCGCTGGAACGAGGCGTTCGAGACGACGCTGATGGCACCGGTGAATGTGCTCGCCGCCGTGGCGCCATTGATGGTGGAAAAAAAGTGGGGACGCATCATCTCGATCAACACGGCCTCGGTCAAGCAGCCCATGCCGCGGCACGGACTATCCACCATCTTTCGCACCGGCCTGGCCGGATACCTCAAGCACCTCGCCAACGAAAACGCGCGCCATGGCGTCACCGTCAATGCCGTGTGTCCGGCCTCGATCGGCACCGAAACCTTCATGACGCGATCGGATGCGAACGAGCGTGCCAGGACCCTGCCCATGGGGCGTCTGGGCAAACCCGAAGAGTGCGCCGCCGCCGCGGTGTTTCTGGCCTCGGAAAACGCCGGCTATATCACCGGCACGACATTGCAGGTGGATGGCGGCATGACGATGTCGCTGACGTAGCCAGAACAGCCAGACCTGGCCTCAGGTGTTGTCGAACGATCCCAGGATCCAGCCGCAGTCCGGCTCGTGCTCCAGTCGCGCCATGCGACTGACATAGGTGTCCTGGCGCGCGGCGGACATCAGCGGCCCGGCCAGGCGGCGGAACTTGTCGGTCACTTCGTCGGCGCTCATCGGATTCCATTCCGAGCCGCGCGGCGCATCGTTGTCACGCACCTGCGCGCATTGCCCGTGTGCATCGAACACTTCGACGCGGCTGAAGCGGTAATGACCGAATTTCGGGTCGACCACGACGTCGAACTTGCGGCGCATGGCTTCCAGTTCCGGTCGCGCGGCATGCCGGCGGCAATCGAGGCTGTGGCCGGGAACGATGACATCGGAATCGAGCGCGGCCAGCGCCAGGCAGTACTGCAGATTGAAGCGTGCTTCGTTGCCGGTGTCTGGCGGGGCTGGCTTGGAAACGGCCGGCTCGATGTAGGCCGGAATGCTCACGCGGATGCGGCTGGCATCGGCGAGCTTCACGCCTTCGCGGCGCAGCGCAGCCACCGAGTCGATCGCCGAATGCATGTAGCCGCAGCAGGCGTGCAACTTGCGCCGCGGCTGCGCCAGGCGCCAGTGGGAAAAATCCAGCGCCACATCCCAGTCGATGTCACGCGCCACCGTGGCGTAATAGCCCATGGGGCTCTCCAGCAGGCGCGGTGCGCCGGTCATGCCGGCCCTGGCATACATTGCCGCCAGCAGGCCGACCGAGCCTGGCCACGAGCCGAACAGCAGCGGTTTCACTTCGCTGCCGTCGCCGAAGATGACCTCGGCCGGGCACCAGCCGGCCAGTGCGCCGGCGATGGCCATGGCGTGCGCGGTCTTGTCGGTATCGAGGTCCAGCAGGCGTGACGCGGCCGCTGCGGCGCCGATGGTGTTGGGTATGCCGACCTGCGCCATGCCGGTTTCGGTAAAGGGCTTCTGATGCGCGTAGAAACCGCCGTGCACGCGGCAGACGATTTCAATGCCGGTGACCGCGGCCTCCAGCAAGCGTTCGCCGCTCAAGCCCAGTTCCTCGGCCAGCGCCAGTGCCGGCGTGATGGTACCGATGCTGGCGTGTCCGCCGATCAGGTCATTCAGCTCGAACACGTCGCCCATGTAGGCATTGACGCGGGCCGCCGCTTGCGCGGAGAGTTTTCTGCTGGATCCGAGCACCGAGCTGACACCGGCGTTGCCCATGGACACCTCCATGTCGAGCAGGCGCAATGATTCTTCCAGTCGGGCGCCCGAGGCAATGCAGCCGGCCGTATCCAGCACATTCAGGCGCGCCTGTTCGCGCACGGCCTCCGGCAGATTGGCCCAGCGGATACTGGTGGCGAATTCAGCCAGGGAATTTAAAAGCGGTTTTGGCATGTTGAGTGTCCAGGCACGGCAATCAGATGAGGGTTGGAGCGTGTTGACATTCGCAGACCTGTCATTCCGAGGAGCGCAGCGACGAGGAATCCGCTTTTTTTTGGTTGTTGCTTTCGAGACGGAATCAAATTGAAACTTGAGGTTTTAACCAGAGGTCCTGTTTTGTGTGCGGATAGTCTCATCATCCGCACACAAAACAGGACCCACAAAAATGGATTCCTTGTCCGCGAGAGGCTTGTGTGAAGGGCCTCGCGCGCTTCGCTTGAGACCTCGGGATTTGGGTACGGATAAACATCATCCGTACCCAAATCCCGAGGTCTGGAAATGCTTTCGCATGTGTTTCGGAGCGGTTCAAGTGAAAGCAGGCAGCTCTTCAATTACCGTCATGCCTGTGCTGCGCCGAGCACGCCCAGAATTTCTTCGCCCGCGCGCAGGCCGGTGACGCTGGATTTCACCAGGCCGCCGACGTAGCCCTTGACGTCGCCGCCTTCGAGTCCGCCGGTGGCGCAACCCACCGCGAGCAATCCGGGCAGCGGATTGCCGTCCTTGCCGAGCACGCGGCAATGATCATCGATGCTGATGCCGCCCATGGTGTAGGTGATGCCGGCGCAGGCCGGGAATGCGTAGAAGGGTGCTTGTGCAATGGGGTAGGCGTCGAACTTGTGTGTCGAGCGCGCCGGCGTGAGGCTGCCCAGCGACTTGGCCGCCACCGCCTGATTGTAGCGATCAACTTCGGCGACCAGCGCATCGGCGGCAATGCCCGCTTTCTGGGCCAGTTCGGCGAGCGAGTCGGCCCTGTGCAGGGTGCCGCCCCAGTCGGGCAGGCGCGGATTGGGCGCGATGAAGTTGTAGGTGCCGCGCTCGTCCCAGATGCGCTGGTCGGCGATGACAAAGGTATTCAGCGGATCGGCCAGGCCGGCGATGGCATTGGCCATGTGCACGCCGCCCTTGCCCTCGTCGTCAAAGCGCCGGCCATCGCTTTGCACGGCCATGCCGGCGGCCACCACGAAATCGAGCCACGCGTACGGCCACAATTTGTCATTGGTAAAGGCGTCCCGGGACAGCACGTGGCCATAGAAGCCACGCAGGTCGGTGACGGCGGCGCCGGCGGCGACTGCCATCTGCATGCCGTCACCGTAACCGGTGCGGGCGTTGCGCTGGAACACGCGCTCGGCTGCGGCGGTGATCGGGCCATTGATCAGGTCTTGATTGGCCTGGAAGCCGCCATCGGCGATGACGGTATGCGTGGCGAGAACTTCAAAGGGCTTGCCGTCCGCCGCTTCACCTGAAAATCCGCTCACAGTCCCATTGTTGCTGATCAGCCTGAGCGCGCGATGTCCCCGGTTCAGGCTGCCGCCCAGTTCCTTCAGCTTGCCCTCGAAGGTGCGCAGCATCACATCGCCGCCGCGCCCTTCCCACTGGCGGATCTGCGGCGTCAGCGTCGGGGGCGACAGCACGAAGGATTGATAGTCATACGGTCCGCGAATGAAACGGATGCCGGTCTGCTGCATCCAGCGCACCACGCGGATGCCGTCGCTGGCGATGGCGCGGGCGAGGTCGGGCCGGGCGTTGCCACCCGTGACCGTCATGATCACGTCGACCAGTTTGTCCGGATCGCTCTGGATGTCGGTCTGGGCGCAATGCCAGATGCCGCCGGTGAGGCGCGAGTTGCAGATGTAGCGCTCATCAGCGGTGCGTTCGAAGACGAGGACCTTCCTGCCGCCTTGCGCTGAACGAATGGCGGCGATCATGCCGGAGATGCCCGCGCCGATTACGGCAACATCACATGTGTATTGTGTCATCAGGGTCTTGGATCAATTGAAAGGGAGGGGGGCGCAGCAGCCGATGCCGTGCGCCTGGCGAGGCCAAAGAATGTCGCACGCCGCCGTGATTGTCAAACCGAGCTGTCTGGTGCAAAGCAGAGGTCAGCGCAATGGGCGCAATGGTTGGAATGGGTGGATTCGGTTGACCCTGCGGCGGTCAGACGCTACATTGCGACACCCTGATATTGGCGCTGGTGCGGTGGCCCTGCGGGTGGTATTGCCGCAACGAACGGCAGCACGAACGCCCGGATTCAAACATCCGGATTCAAAAAATGCGAGGAGGAGGTTGAATGACACACCGATTGCGATTGTTTTCAGCGGGACGAAAGCGCGCTCGCTTGCTGCGAGCGACCGGAGTTGTAGGAATCGCAAGAGTCGCAAGAATCGCGATTTGTGCAGGCCTGCTGGGGATTTCTGCTGGCGAGGTTGCAGCGCAGGCTCAGGCACAGACCTTCCCGTCACGCCAGGTGCGGATTCTTGTTCCCAATGCGCCGGGTTCGCCGTCGGACATTGTCGATCGCCTGCTCGCGGTCAAGCTCACTGAATACTGGAACCAGCCCGTACTCATCGATAACCGCTTGGGCGCCACCGGCCTGATTGCCGCCGAGGCGGTGGCCAAGGCGCCCCCCGATGGTCACACCCTGTTCGCGGTGTCGCTGACGCAACTGATTGCCACGCTGACGTTTCAGCGCTTCCAGCTGGCCACCGAGTTTGCGCCGGTGGCCATGGTAGGCACCACGCCATTTGCGATTGCAGTCAGCGCAGCGCTGCCGGTGAAGAATATTGCCGAGTGGATCGCCTATGTGAAAGCCAGGCCGGGACAACTTATGTACGGGTCCTCGGGACAATGGGGATCGCTGCATCTGTGCATGGAAGTGTTCAACGAAATGGCCGGCCTGAAAATGACGCACGTGCCGCATCCGGGAACGCCGGCAGTCACCAATGCCGTCATCGGCGATCAAATCGCGGTGTTCTGCCCGGCGGCGCCGTCAGTCAATACCCTGGCTCAAAGCGGCAAGTTGCGTGCGCTGGGGGTGACTTATCAGAAACCGACACGCCTGCTGCCCGGTGTGCCGCCGATATCCGACACGCTGCCCGGCTTTGAGTTGCTGGGCTGGTACGGCATGCAAACGACGCTGCGCACGCCGCCGGAGATCGTTTCACGCATCAGTCTCGACCTCGCCAGGGCGCTCAAGCTTCCGGAGATTCAGGAGAAGATGATTGCGACCGGCGTCGATGCCGTGGGCTCCACGCCAGCGGAGTTCACCAGCTTCATCAACAAGGAATCCGATCGCTGGGGCAAGGTGCTGCGCGATCGCAATGCCAAGCCTGAGCAATAACTGTTCATTTTTCCGAAGGAACCAAAATGTCGCGACTGCCCCTTCCCGCTGACTCCCCCGAATTCTCCGACGAGACGCGCGCCGCGGTGCGGCACCTGAACGCCACGCGCGGCAAGGTGCCGGCACCCAGCGGCTTTCTCACCTATGCGGGCAAGGCGGGCGCCTTGATGTCGGATCTGGTGGAACATCTGCGCTATCACACCACGCTCAACGATGCCGAAACGGAACTGGCGATCTGCCTGGCGGCGCGCTCGGCCAACAGCGACTACATCTGGAACTCGCATGCGAAGCTCGCGCTCAAGGCCGGCGTGACCGAGGCAACCCTCGGCATCGTGGACAAGCGCGCGCCGCTTGATGGACTGTCCGCCGACGAGGCGCTGATCATCCGCTTCGGGCGTGAATTGCTCGACAGCCAGAACCTGTCCGATGCCACCTTCGAGGCGGTGCGTCGCCGTTACGGCGAGAAGGGCCTCATGGAGTTGACCGCCACCATGGGTGCCTACCTGATGAATGCAGCCGTGCTGCGCACCGTCGGGCATGAGTCGCCCGGGCGCCTGCTGAGCAAGTCCTGAGCGGGGCCTGAACGAATGCCGGTGCGATCCGGCGTCAAGGTTCAATGGCGCCCGGCATACGATCCTGAAATGGCGGTTCTGAAATCGGAAAGGAAGGTGCATCGATGAAACACCTGTGCATGTTCTTGCTGTGCCTGAGCGCTGCGCTGTGTGGCGCGGTTGTCGCGCAAACCTGGCCCGCCCGGCCGGTGCGCATCGTCATCGCCTTTGCGCCAGGCGGTCCGCTGGAAATCGTGCGGCCGGTGGCGCAGAAACTCACCGAAGCACTCGGGCAGCCCTTCGTCATTGACTACAAGCCCGGTGGCAATTCGGTCATCGGCGGCGATTTCGTGGCCAAGGCGCCGGCGGATGGCTATACCCTGCTCACCTTCACTTCCAGCCTCACCCTCAATCCCAGCACGCAGAAGGCGCTTCCCTACGACACCATCAAGGACTTCACCACCGTCAGTTTCCTCGCGCGCGGTGATATCATTCTTGTTGTAAATCCCAGTGTGCCAGTTAAGGCACTGAAAGAACTGATTACATTGGCAAAAGCCGAACCGGGCAAGTTGAACTTTGCCTCCTCCGGCACCGGCGGGTCACTGCACCTGGCGGGCGAGTGGCTGAAGATGCTCGCCGGCATCGAGATGACCCATGTCCCGTACAAGGGGGCGGGGCCGGCTACAGCCGATGTGGTTGCCGGCAACGCCAATCTGGCCTTTCTTTCCATGCCGCCCTCGGTCCCCATGATCAAGGCCGGCAAGCTGCGCATCATCGGCGTGGCCAGCTTGAAGCGCACGACGACATTTCCGGATACGCCCACCATCGAGGAGCAGGGCCTGCCGAAGTTCGAGGTGGTTTCCTTCTATGGCATGTCCGCGCGGACAGCCGTGCCCAGGCCGGTCTTTGCAAAGCTGAACGAGTCCATGCAGAAAATCCTGGCCATGGACGACATCCGCCAGGCCTTCAATAACAGCGGTGTCGATCCCTGGTATATGCCTCAAAATGAGCAGCAGCGCTGGCTTGAGCAGGATATCGACAAATGGCAAAAAGTGACACGGGCGATCAAGTACCAGCCCGAGTGAGGCTGGCATGCCGCGCTAGCGCAGAATCATCAGAGCAACAGATCCATCAGAACAATTGACCAAGGAGGAGCAACCCATGAATCAACCCCAACCGGCAGCGCTCGATAAGAGCGCTGCACTGTCCGAAACGCAAGTGGTCGGGCAGTGGCTCGCCTCGTTTGAAGCCGCGCTGCAAGCGGGCGACGCCAAGGCGCTCGCTGCGCACTTTGCCGATGACGGCCACTGGCGCGACCTGCTGGCGTTTACCTGGTCGATCACACCGCGCCAGGGCGCGCAGGCCATCGCCGCCCTGATGCTGGAAAAGCAGGGCAAGGCCAAGGTGAGTGGCTTTGCCATCGCCGAGGGGCGCACCGCGCCGCGGCGCGTGCAGCGCGCGGGCGTGGATGTCATCGAGGGCCTATTCCGCTTCGAATCCGCAGTGGGTCGCGGCTTCGGCGTGGTGCGACTGCTGGCCGCCGAGCCGGCCAAGGCCTATCAGTTCATGACCAACCTGCAGGAGTTGAAAGGCTTCGAAGAAAAGGTCGGCAAGCACCGGCCCACCGGCGAGGCCTACTCGCGCAACTTCGGCGGAACCAACTGGAAGGACCAGCGCATCGCGGCCCAGGCCTATGCCGATCACGAGCCCACCGTGCTGGTGGCCGGTGGCGGGCAGGGCGGCTTGACCATCGCGGCGCGCCTCGGGCTGCTCGGTATCGATACGCTGGTCGTGGACAAGCACGAGCGCATCGGCGACAACTGGAGAAAGCGCTACCACTCGCTGGCGCTGCACAACCACACCGACGTGAATCATCTGCCCTACATCCCGTTTCCGCCCAACTGGCCTTCGTATCTGCCCAAGGACATGCTGGCCGACTGGTTCGAGTCGTATGCCTGGGCCATGGAAATCAACTTCTGGACCGGCACGGAGCTGGTGCGCGGCAGCTATGACGAGAAGAAAGGCGTGTGGGATGCCGTGGTGCGCCGGGCCGATGGCAGCGAGCGCACGCTGCATCCGAAGCACCTGATCTTCGCCAACGGACTGGTGGGCTTTCCGCGCCGGCCGGACCTGCCTGGCCTCAAGGACTTCAAGGGCGATGTGCTGCACACTGCCGAATTCAGCAATGGCGCCAACTGGCGCGGCAAGAAGGCGCTGGTGCTGGGCACCGGAACCAGTGCCCACGACGTCGCCCAGGACCTGCACAGCAACGGCGCGGACACCACCATCATCCAGCGCGGCTCCACTACCGTGGTGAGTATCAACCCCAGCGCCAAGCTCGTCTACGGTACCTACGAAGGCGTGCCGATCGATGATGCCGATCTGCTGGTGACCACCAACACGCTGCCGGTCACGCGGCAGAACCTGCAGCGCATCACCGCGCGCATGGTGGAGCTGGACAAGAAGATGATCGAAGGCCTGATCGCGCGCGGCTTCAAGTGGGACATCGGCGATGACAAGGCCGGTCACCAGATGAAGATCCGCCGGCGCTATGGCGGCTATTACCTCGATGCCGGCTGCGCCCAGCTCATCATCGACGGCGCCGTGGGCCTGTTGCAGTTCGACCAGATCGAGCGTTTCGTCGAGGGCGGCGCGCTCTTGAAGGACGGCACAGTGACGCCCGCCGACCTGATCGTGCTCGCCACCGGCTTTGTCACGCAGGAAGTGCTGGTGGGCAAACTGCTTGGCGAGGACGTGGCGAAGAAAGTGGGTCCGGTGTGGGGCCTCGCCCCCGATGGCGAGATGAACAACATGTGGAAGCGCACCGCCCAGGAAGGCCTGTGGTTCGTCGGCGGCGGCTTTGCCAACTGCCGCGTCAACTCGCGCCACGTGGCGCTGCAGATCAAGGCCATCGAGGAAGGCCTGATCACCAAGCAATGGGAAGGCCCGCCGGCGGATCTGGGCATCCGCTAACAGCAGTGATCCGGAGCGGCAGCGTCCACTGCCAACATCAGGGAGGAGTCATGCATCTCGTAGCCTGCGTATCGCTCGCAGTCGGTTTGGTTCATGCGTTGGCAATGGGTCCGGCTTATGCGCAGGCCCAGGCCGATCGCTATCCTGCCAAGCCGATCCGTTTCGTGCTGCCGTTTGGCGCGCCCGGTGGCGCGCCCGACGCCATGGCGCGGCTGATGGGCCCGAAGATCACCGATGCGCTGGGGCAACCCGTTATCATTGATACGCGCTCCGGTGGCGGCGGTGTTGTGGCCACCGAGCATGTCGCCCGATCCGCGCCGGATGGCTACACCTTCCTGCTGACCAGTTCGTCGCATGTCATCAATCCGGCCATGAACCCCAGGCTGGGCTACGACCCCATCAA
Organism: Betaproteobacteria bacterium; assembly: GCA_947479645.1. Classification (GTDB taxonomy): domain Bacteria; phylum Pseudomonadota; class Gammaproteobacteria; order Burkholderiales; family SG8-39; genus CAIYPG01. Next base: position 27,146 of record CANKAJ010000033.1, read on the forward strand.
GGACTTCACGCCGGTGTCGCTGCTGGCCGAAGTGCCCAACATCCTGTTCATCCATCCGTCGGTTCCGGCGCGCACGGTCAAGGAGTTCATTGCCTATGCCAGGGCCAATCCCGAGAAGCTGAACTACGGCTCCTCCGGAACCGGGTCGGGGACGCACATGTTCGGTGAGCTGTTCGCGAAGATGGCCGGCGTGAAAATGGTCCACGTCCCGTACAAGACCAGCGGCTCGCTGGCGACCGATCTTGCCGCCGGCCAGGTACAGCTGTCGTTCGGGTCGGCCACCGTGCTGTCGGCGGTGCGGGCGGGCAAAGTCATCGCACTGGCGGTCACCAGTTCGCGTCGGGTGGCGATCCTGCCCGATACCCCCACGATCGCTGAAGCGGGGCTGCCCGGTTATGCCGCCTCCAACTGGTATGCGCTGTTCGGTCCTGCGGGCACCTCCCGCGCGGTGGTGGACCGGTTGTATCCGCATATTCAGCGCATTTTCAAACTCGAAGAACTGCGTGAAAAATTTGCCGCCCCGATGATCGAGCCCATCGCTTCCACGCCCCAGGAGCTGGCGGCCTACCTGCCCACGGAAATGGAAAAGTGGGGCGCGATCGTGCGGGAGACCGGCATCAAGGCGGAGTGAAGGTTGGCAGAGGTTGATCATTCCGGGCGCGATCTGGTTGCCAGCGTGTGCGTGAACAACATGAACTTCAATACTTAGGAAACTCCATGTCCAAGCAATTCATCCAGGTCGGCGATTTGAACATGCACTACGAGCTTGCCGACTACACCGAGCCGTGGCGCAGCGAAGAGCCCGAAACATTTTTGCTGCACTCGGGCTACTGCCGCAACATGGAATTCTGGAGGGCCTGGGTGCCCTTGCTCGGGTTGAATTACCGCGTGCTCCGACTGGATCCGCGTGGCTGGGGGGAAACCTCAAAACCGCCAAGGGGGCAGAAGGTCACCGCCGAAATGATGGCGGCGGATGCCATCGGCTTGATGGATGCCCTCAACATCAAAAAGGTGCATTGGGTTGGTGATTCGACCGGAGGCGTTCTCGGACTGAAGGCGGCGCATGACTATCCCGATCGACTCGCGTCGCTGACGGTGTTCAACAGCATCGCCAAGATGGGGACTGAAACAACCACGGTGTATGCGCTGGATCAGGCAGACCAGGGAGCGGCCATCGAGAAATACGGGGTCGAGGAGTGGTGTCTGCGGACCATTCGGTGGCGCGTCGATCAGGATCATGCACCCGCCGGCATCGGCAACTGGATTGCCAAAGAGATGGCCAAGACGCCGGCATACGTGGCCGCCGCCGGGTACCGGGATTTTTCCAGCGTCGATCTGACGCCGTTGATACCGCATATCCAGACGCCGACATTGCTGATCCTCGGCAGCAAATGCACGCCGCGTCGCCACCAGCTCACGGCCGAATTGCACGCCACTTTGCCGCATTCAAAACTGGTCGAGGTCGATGGCTGGGAGCAGGGCCTGCACTTCCTGGAGCCGGCGGCGATGGTTCAGGAAGTCCGGAAGTTTCTGCACGAAATGGTCGACCCGCGCGTTCGCTAGACCATCGGAACAGCAAGCCCGCGAAGGCCTGAGCTTGCGTTTCGGTCACCGGGATCCCGCGGCGGCTTCACAGCGGCTCGATGACTTCGAGTGCGGCGAGGGCGTGCTGAGCAGTATTTCACGGAAGATCTTAGAATGCGGCGCTGGCATTACCGCAAGCGTCCCTGCAGGCAGGGGCGCGATTTGCAGAAAAAGAAAATACATCATCGGGTGAGCGCGCTGCAGGCAGGCGCCCCCCGCCACGCCAAGGGAGGTTGGAAATGTCCGTTGAGCTGAAGCGCTCGGGTGCTCCGCTGGGTCACGAGATCCGCGGTGTCGATATCGCCACTGGAGTGAGCGATGCCGATTTTGCGCAGATCGAAAATGCCCTCAATGAGTATGGCGTGGTCTTCATCCGCGACCAGCACCTCAGTCCGGAACAGCACATCGCCTTCAGCCGTCGCTTTGGCGAGCTCGAAAGCTATCCGGTGGGCAAGTTCATCCTGCCCGGCCACAACGAAATTCTGGTGGTCTCCAACATCATGGAAGACGGCAAGCCCATCGGCCTGGTCGATGCCGGACGCAACTGGCACAGCGACATGACTTTCGTGGAGAAGCCCCCGCGCTGCTCGCTGCTGTACAGCCTGGAGGTCCCGCATCAGGGCGGCAGGGCCATCGGTGACACCCAGTTTGTCAGCACCTCCGCCGCCTGGGATGGGCTGCCCGATGATATGAAGCAGCGCCTGGCGCAGTTGAAGGCCCTCAACAGTTTCAGGACGTACTCCGGCAAGAAAAGCGACGGGCGCGAGGACGACGGCAAGGCCATGCCCGATGTTGTGCATCCCCTGGTGCGCACGCATCCGTTCAGCGGTAGAAAGTGTCTGTACCTGAGCGAGTCGGTCACGGTGAAGATCGGCGACCTGGACGAGTCGGGCACCGCCAGCCTGATCGCGCAACTCATCGGACACATCACCCGGCCCGAGTATTCCTATCGCCACAACTGGCGTGTGGGCGATCTGGTCATCTGGGACAATTGCTCGAGCATGCACAAGGCGGTATTCGACTATGCGCTGCCGCTGCGGCGGCGCATGCATCGCACCACGGTGTCGGGGACGCGCCCGTATTGAGCGTCGTGCCAAAAAAGGAGGCGTATCGGATGAAGCATCTCGCATGTTTGAAGCATGTGCTGCCGGCCGTGTTTGCGCTGGCTTGCAGCGTTCCGGCTGCCGCGCAGAATTTTCCGGCCAAGCCGTTGCGCCTGGTCATTCCCTATCCCACCGGCACCACGACCGACCTGCTCGGGCGGTTGATCGTGCCGAAAATGTCGGCGACACTGGCCAAACCCATCGTGGTGGAGAACAAGGGTGGTGCAAGCGGCACCGTGGGGGCGCAACAGGTGGCCGCCGCCACACCTGACGGCTACACCCTCATGCTGGGCACGGGCGCCATCATCGCGGCCAATGAAGCGCTGATTGCCCACCTTGGCTACAACCCGGCACGCGATTTCGCCGCCGTGGGTGGCATTGCACAGAATCCGCAAATCCTGACGGTGGGCGGCGCCACGGGCATTCGGAACATGCCGGAACTGGCTGATTTCCTGAAGAAGAATTCCGGAAAGTCCGCCTTCGGGTCCACCGGCATCGGCGGCACGCCGGCGCTGGCCGGGGCGGCTCTGGCCCACGCCCTGGGTGTCAAGGTCAGTCATGTGCCCTACGGCAGCCCTGCGCAGGCGCTGTCGTCGCTCCTGAGCGGTGATATCACCTTCATGTTCTATGGCAGCCTTGGCATTCTGCCCATGGTCAAGGCTGGGCAATTGCGTCCGATCGCCACCGGCGGCACCGGCAAGAGCGGGCTCTTTCCCGAACTGAAGACCATGATGGAACTGGGCTACGATGATTTTTCCGCCACCTCCTGGTTTGCGCTTTATGTGCCGGGACAGGTTCCCCGGCCGGTCATCGATGTGCTGGCGTCGGCATTGAATGCTGCGCTGACCGACCCCGCGACTTCGGGAAAGCTGGTGCAGGGTGGCCTTGATCCCATGATCAGCACACCCGAAGCGCTGACCGCTTTCGGTGCAAAGGAACGGATACGATTCAAGGAACTGGTGACCAAATTCGGCGGCATCGAGAACTGACAGAACTGATCTTTCCGGTTCGCCAGCCGCCCATGCATCGGGCAGGGGATGGAAGAAGGCCTCATCGCTGATGCACTTAACGCGTTCGCACTGGCGCTCGAAGCATCAAAGTTGACCCACTCGTAACATGCGCATAAGCTATGCGCATCACCTATGCCTGCTTGAGTATTTCGATGAATGCCCGACAACCTGCTGCCGCGCTGAAGCGCGCGACCAACGTCAGTATCAACGTCGACCTGCTCGATAAGGCCAGAAAGCTTGGCGTCAATCTGTCGCAAACGCTGGAAGATCGCCTGGCCGAGTTGGTTCGCGAGGCGGAAGGGCGGGACTGGTTGAAGAAAAACCAGCGCGCCATCGAGGCCTATAACGAAAGAGTGGCCCGGGAAGGCGTCTGGAGCGACGGTATCCGGGGATTCTGATGGCCCGCTTCGATGTCCGCCCGAATCTTCACAAGGGCTCGCGAGAGCGGGTGCCTTTTTTGCTGGAGATTCAATCCGATTTATTGTCCGGACTCGCAACCCGGCTGGTCGCCCCTCTGGTGCCCGCGGCGCAATTCGGTCCTCCCGCCGAACGCCTCAATCCATTGTTTCGCATCAAAGGGAAAAATCACATCATGGATACGGCCCTGATCGCGGGTGTCAGCGACAAGCTGCTGGGCGAGGCCGTCGCGAATCTCTCCGGTAATTCGACGGACATACTCTCCGCCATCGATTTTCTGATTTCCGGCATTTGACCGGATACGGTCATTCGCACTGGCCTCCTGACACGCACCACGCCCGAATGAGCGATTACTCTGCCACGCGTCGCAATACCGCTTCGATCACTTGCGCCGAAATTCGGAAATCCGACGCATGCAGTCGCGTGAACACCGCGCGCGCCGAAGGGATCAGGTTTCTCGATCTGGCCATGCCGATGACGGCGGCGGTACCGGCGATCTTCAAGCCGTGCTCCATCGCGATGGCCCGCCCGGCGCGTTCATCCATCAAGATCAGGCTCGCGCCACGGTTCTGAAGCGCAATGCGAATGCACGCCGATTCGCCTTCATCGAGTTCGGGCAATTCGGGCTGGGTTGGCGTTGTCTCGCAGACACTGAGCCAGCCGGCGCGCTCGGCCACGACGATCGATTCGCGATCCTGCGATGTCTCGCCCGCCAACACCTCCTGGCGGACTTCTTCGGGCATCCAGACTTGCCCGAACAAATCCCGCAACCACGCGAGCCCATCCACCCGTGCCAGCCCAATCAGCGGGCTCGCGTCCGTCAGGACGAGGCGAGCCATTCGTCCAGGGTATCCATATCGTGTTCAGCCTCGGCGGTGTTCAGGTTGACCACCGGTATGCCCAGCCGGGAAACGTGTTTCACAAACGCCGACAACGACATTTGCGCAAGCGTCGCGGCGCGTGCCAGCGACAGGTTGCCATCGCGGAACAAAGCGGTTGCCAAGGCTGGCTTCACCCCCTTGATGTCGAGGGCACCGGTGCGCTCGATTCCCACCATCAGCGCATCGGGTTTGTCCCGGTTCATCACCACGACGACGTCCTTGCGCGCCAGACGCAATGCCTCGCTGGGGTTGTTTTTGAGCCCGCTGACGTTCACGGATTCCATTCCTATTCCTTATGGGAAGATGATATAGGAATAAGTCTAGCACGCCCGCAATCCTATACCAACAAGCTGTGGTTTATCAGCCCCTTACCAGCGGTCTGCAGACCGGCCTGCTGCCCCCACTCACTTGGCGAGGTCGGCGTCGCTGCACGAGCAAGCCGAACAGCCCGCCTGATCCCGGATGCCCTATTCCCGGGAGGCAAGCGCCACGCTAGCGTTTTGCCGCGACGCGATAGACCGCATGGCGCTCACGCTTGCCAACGGCAACAACAATCACCAGCAACACCGCATCCCGCACTTCGTACACCAGGCGGTATCCGACGCTGCGCAGCTTGATCTTGTAACGGTCCTTGTGTCCCGCCAGCCTCGCCGCGGGAACACGCGGATGTTTCAAACGCTCCGCCAGTTTCTTCTTGAACTGCGCGCTCACCGTCGCGTCCAGTTTTCGCCATTCCGCCAGCGCATCGGGATGGAAGCTCAGCTCATAGCCCATCAAGCTTTACCCGCACCAGCGGCTTGCCGTCCTTCAATCGCGCATCGGCAATGGAATTGAGTTCCATGTCTTCCAGCTTGTCCATCAGCGCTTCGTAGGCCTTGGCCGGGACACAATAGAAAGTCGGCTCATTGTGGTTCAGGATCGCCACCGGGAAACCTTCCCCGGCCGCAACCGTTGCCATCGGATTTTTTTTAAGTTCAGAAATACTCGCTGTTGTTTCCGCCAGAATCACATGTGTCATTTGATTTTTCCATTAAATATAGGTCGAAATATAGCATTCAAAATAGATCGCCGTAAAGGTCTCCAATGCAGTCTGATCATATGCTGTCTCGGAAAGGCTCGAGTATCTGGCAGCGGCGCGCAGCCTCAACAAGCCCTGGGTGATGTCAATCGCGTTGGCGTATCGCGCCGCGGCATTTCGCCGAAGAGGAGGCCATTCTCGACTGGCGGGCCGGTGGCGATACGCAAGCCCGGCCGCTTCATCAGCGCCCGCGCCTTGCGGTTATGCACGTGCGCTTCGTCAAGCAGCGCGATCCAGAGGTTGACGTCCAGCAGCACCCGGCCCCGTATCAAATCCCGTGCTGGCCCATCAGGTGGCGCACATGCTCGGAGGTGATGGTTTCGTCGCGTGCCGGCAACAGACCATAGGGCGACTTGCAGGCGGCCATGGGAGCGGCCGGATGCTGCCGGACACGCACCCCCTCGCGCAGCAGGGCCGACACGGCGGCCCCGATCGAAATGCGTTTTTCGCGCGCGAGGCGGCGTGCGTGCAACAGCGCGTCGTCGTCAATGGCCAGCGTGATGCGCATGTGTGCCTCCTTGGTCCGAAAAGCCGGAACGCTTCAAAACAGAACTTTAGCATCAAGTGGATTTGCGTCGATTGCCACGGGCGGCCCTTTCGCAAACCCGCATGGATCGGGCGTTTCCGGGGCACGCGCCACGACACTGCCAGCGCTGCTCAGTCAACTGCGCTCGGGGCAGTTTCGCTTCAATCCGATGCAAACCGTCACCCGCGCGGATGGCGAGACGGTGGCGCTCTGGTCCGCCACCGACGCGCTGGTGCTGAAGATGATGACCAGTGTCCTGCAAGCCGTCCTGCCGGTGCACCGCACCTGCAGCCACGTCAAAGGCCACGGTGGGCACAAGGCCGCCGTGCGGCGCGGGCAGCGCAGGTTAGTGCCGGAAATCTTTCATATTATATGATAATAATAAATTCACAGATTGTCTTATAAATTAATTAAAAATGTAAAAGTGAATATAATAATTTTCCGATCGAGACCTGTTCCCGGAGCGGGCAAGGCACGGGTGGGATTGCAACAGACCGAACGGCTAATCAGGGCTTCGCTAGCGCGCGCGTAACCACCTTGATAATCGGGTCCCAACTTGACCAGGCGACGCCGAGGAATACGAGAAGGAAAAACCAGCCCACGACGGAGCGAAATGGCCAGGTCCACTTGGTGATCAGATAGCACCGGTCGCACCAGGCTCCCGTGTACGGAACTGGCCCGGGGAAATGCCGCTTGTGGCCCGGCACGCCGCAGCGCTCGCATAGGCCGCAATGACCGAGCGGGAGTCCCTGCTGTTCATAATGCGCAGGGTCCTTGTCCCACAGTCCGCAGTAACAGTTCCGCTCAAGAGCCGCCAGCGCCCATTTTCCTTCGGGCTTTGATTCACTATCGGCGTTCGTGTCACTCATTGCGTCTTGTCCACGGCGTTTTGAGACTCCCACCATTGCAGCAGCCCGGGATTGAAGCGCTGCCATGCTATGCCGTGATAGGAGGGCTTGCGCACTTGCATCAGGATGACGATCAACGTTGTCGTCAACGTTACGGCCACCGTCACCGTCCATCCGGGCTGCCCGGTGACGATGGTGCTGGCGGCCAGCGCAACGAAGATCGCCGACCAACTCAGCTCCAGCGGCTTGGCGACACGAAAGACATTGCAGAACAAAAAGAAATGCCCGACCGCGAAGCCGACGATGAGCCCCATCCACCATTCCACCAGGGCGAGCCATAGCGTTCCCGCCGCACCGGCAATGAGTACCAGCGTGTCGATGACATCGATTCTGAAACCGGGTTTGAAAAGTCGGGCTGTCATTGCCGGGATTATTCCGGCCTGGCGACAAAGGGAGCCCATCGGGTGAGCTCGTTACGCAGGTGAGTGGCGAAATAGCCTGGCGTCTCGCAGACCGGTTCGATGCCATGGTCTTGCAGGGCAGTGGCGATCGCGGCGGTTTGAACGGTTTGTGTTACTGCGGCATTGAGTCGATCGACGATGGCGGTCGGCGTGCCCGCGGGCGCCCACAGGCCGACCCAGCTCATGACTTCGAAGTCCGGCAATGCGCTCTGCGCGATGGCGGGATAGCCCGGCGCCAGCTCACTGGGGATGAGGCTGGTGACGCCGAGTATGCTGATTTTGCCGGCCTTGGCCAATGGCAGCGCCGACATCGTGTTGTTGAAGGTCAGCGCAATGCGGCCATTGTGCAGGTCTTCATACAGGTCGTTGGTTTCGGCATAGACGCGCATCCGGATAGGGATGCCGGTTCGAGACGCAAACAATGCGGCGGCGAGGTGCGGCAGGCCGCCAATGGCCGAGGCGCCATAGACGAGGGGTTCGGCTTGTGATCTGGCCAGTGCGATCAGGTCGGTGACCGAATGCACATTCAGGCTGTTGCTGACGGCGAGTACCATGGGGTTGCGTGCAAACAGCGCCACCGGAGAAAAATCCTGCAGCGGGTTGTAGCGCCGCCGGTCTCCGAGCAGCGAGCCAATGAGCTGCGCCTGCACGGTGATCCCCAGCGTGTTGCCATCCGCTGCCGCGCGCGCCAGTTGTTCTGCGGCGAGGGCGCCGTTTTCGCCGGGCAGGTGCACGATGTGGATGGCCCGACCGAGCGCGTTGCCCAGTGCCGGGGCGATGATCTGCGCAACGATGTTGGATGCGCTGCCCTGGCTGAATCCGACCAGCAGGCTTATTGCGTCAGCGGCTTGATTCAAGCGGCCTCCATGAAATTGTGAGTTGATTCATTCAGCACGGATATTGGCGTCCTTGATGACCTTGGCCCACTTGGCGGTTTCCGCTTTGAGGAATGTCGCGAATTCTTCCGGTGTGCTCACGACGGGCAGGGCGCCCTGAGCCAGAATGCTGTCCCGGATTTCCGGCAGGCGCATCACCTTGGCGACATCGGTATAGATGCGCCGGTGTGTCGCAGCGGGAGTGGCGGCCGGGATGACCAGGCCATACCAGTTGGTCGCTTCGTATCCCGGTATGGTTTCAGACACGGTGGGCACCTCGGGCAGCACCGGGGAACGCTTCGGTCCCAGCACCGCCAGCGCCCGCACGCGGCCTTCCTTGGCCGCGCCGGCGGCTTGCACGACGCTCTGCACATAGACCTGCACATGGCCGGCGATGAGATCCGTCATGGCCGGGCCGCCGCCCTTGTACGGGACATGATGGATATTCGTTTCCGCCATGTGATTGAACAGTTCCGAGGTCAGGTGCGGTATGCCGCCGACGCCGGTGGAGCCATAGTTGAGTGCACCGGGTTTGGCTTTTGCGAGTGTGATCAGTTCCTTCACCGACTTGGCCGGCATGGCCGGATTCACCGTCAGCATCATGTCCACGGAGACCACTTGTGTGACCGCGGCGAAGTCGCGCGCAATGTCAAACGGCACCTTGCTGTACAGGGTCTGGTTGATGGCGAGGTTGCCGGCGGTGCCGAGAAACATCACATGGCCATCCGGCGGGGCCTTGGCGGCCAGGTCGGTGCCGATGATGCCGTCAGCACCGCCGCGATTATCGACGATGACCTGCTGGCGGAATTCGTCGGCGAGTTTGGGACTGATGATGCGCGCCACGATGTCGGTGCCGCCGCCGGGCGGGAAGGCGACGATCATGCGGATGGGTTTGCTCGGAAATGTCTGTGCATGAGCGACTGCAGCAGATCCGGCAATCAGTGCGGCGAGGATCCAAAGTTTGCTTGACGATTTCATTGCACGCTCCGTGTCTGGATGTACGTCTGACAGTGTGTTGAAATTCGCACTCATGTCATTCAGAGGAGCGTAGCGACGAAGAATCTGCTTGTTGTTTCAAAAGCAACAGCAGATCCTTCGCTGGGCTCAGGATGACAAGAGCTGTGCGTATCAGCTAATCACTCTTGATACCCAACTCCTTGATGACCTTGCCCCAGCGCGCCATGTCGGCCTGGCCCGCGGCGAGCAGTTGCTCGGGGCTGCTGGCGACCACTTCGGTGCCGGTACTCAAGAGCTTGTCCTTGACCGCGGGAAGGGCCAGCACCTGCACCATTTCCCGGTGTAAACGGCCAATGAGCGCAGCCGGGGTTTTGGCGGGCGCGAATGCGCCGATGATCAATTCGGATTCATAGCCGGGTAATCCCGATGCCGACATGGTGGGCAGGCCGGGCGCCAATGCCGATGGCTGTGCGCTGGTCACGGCCAGTGCTTTCAGCTTGCCGGTCTTGACCTGATTGACCACCGATGCGGCAACCACAAAGGCCAGATGCACGCGGCCGCTCATCAGGTCGATCATGCCGGGCGCCGCGCCCTTGTAGGGCACATGCACGATGTCCAGTCCGCCTGCCATGGACTTGAACAACTCGGCGGCCAGTTGCGCCGTGGTGCCGGAACCCGATGACATGTAGCTCAATTCGCCGGGCTTGGATTTGGCCAGTGCGATCAGTTCCGTGACGCTATTGACCGGCAGTGATGGCGTGACCACCAGCACATTGGGTGAGCGCGCCGCCAGCGTGATAGGCGTCAGATCCTTCACCGGGTCCCACGCCACGTTGGCGCGCAGCAGCGGTTCCATCCACACGACGCTGCCATAGACGAGCAGCGTGTAGGCATCCGGCGGCGCCTTGGCGGCGGCTTCGACGGCGAGGATGCCGGCGCGGTTTTCCACGATGATGGGCTGACCGATGGGCGCGGCCATTTCCTGTGCGATCAGGCGCGCCACGATGTCGCTGCCGCTGGCAGCGGGGCCGGTCAGGATGCGGATGGTCTTGCTCGGGTACGTTTGCGCCAGGGCGTTGCCCATGGCAAACATCGCCAACACTGCTGCGCATACCCATGCATCGAAGCGCGATCTCAACATAGCCCCTCCGTTATTCAAACGAAATTCACAGGTGTTGCGTGATCTTCAGTGTTGCGTGATCTTTAGCAATTACTTCGGCGTCGCGGTGCTCCCGGACTTGTGCAGCCGCACGGTCTTGCTGACCGGGAAGCCGCGCAGGCCGTTGTGCGCAAACACGTAGGCATTGTTGCGCAAGGGATCGCCGGTGACGGCAATCATGAACTGGTCGGGTGACCAGACCATGGGCACCAGGCGTTCCGGATCATCGGACTCGTGATAGACCTTCGGGATTTTTCCGAGGCTCACTTCCAGCGCCAGGTCCCAGGTGGGCTTTTGTGTCCAGTCGCGCAGGATGCGCTGGAACTTGCTCGCCGGCAGCCGCGCGTGATCAAACAGGTACTGCTTGAGATCCTGCTTGGAGAGGCCGGCCTTGGCGATGGTCTCGGCCAGTATCGGCGGCAGCATGACCAGCGGGCGCAGCTTGCCCAGGCCCTGGCCCACGGCGAACATCAATTGCCACGAGATCTGGCGCACGACGCCATCAGCCAGATAGGGGAGCATGTGTTCGCGCACGTCGCCGGAAACGGAGACCAGCACATTGCCGCCGGTATAGCGCGCGATGGTGACGGCGTTCTGACCGGCTGCGATGCCCATGTCCTGGGCAATGGAGGGCCAGCCGATGCGGGCGAGCACTTCATCGTTCTCGGGTACCACGACGCGCCAGGTTCCGCCGAAGGTGCCCTTGTCATTCTTGTGCGGCAGGAAGCCGGCGACATTGCGCAGGTAGAGGCGCCAGAAGCGGCCCACCGAGGTGTTGGCCATGAAGCCGTCGCGCATCACGCCCTGCTGGTAATTGAACCCCAGGTCCTGCACGATGGGCCCGTTCAGGATGATGAGCGTTTCACCGCCCGGCGAGTTGCCGCTGTGTTCGACGCCGTAGTTGGGATCGGCCATGGCTTCGATCAGGGCCACCAGCAGCGGCATGTATTCCGGACGGCAGCCGGCCATGACGCCGTTGACGGCGATGCTCCACACGGTCGCCGAGCGATTCTCCGGCAACAGCGTGGCGATGCTCTGATCGGGATCGAGATCAACCTCCCGCAGGAACGCCTCGATCTTGCGTTGGGTCGGCGGGACGATGGGCAAGCCATCGCTCCATGAGTTGTCGTAGAAGTATTGATTGACTTCGTCGAAGCCACCCTTGCAGACGACGCTCCGCGGTGCGGGCTCGCCGCTTTGCCCGGCGACGGCAGGCGCGGACAGCAGGTTGCTGATGACCTGATCGACCGTCACCTTGAAAATGTTGGCGCGCAGTTCTTCCTTGCTCTGCACATTGGTGTGCCCCGGCACGACGGCCGAGGCGATGTTGGGCATGCCGAAGCCGATGCTGCAGGCCTTGGCCTGCACCATGAAGCCTTCGCACACCAGCGTTGATGTGGGAAAACCGGCTAATTCGCATACTGCGCTGGCCCGCAACACGGCGGGCGTGCAGCTCCCTCAACAACCCATCCCGGAGATGGCCGCATCCACCCCCAGTTCCTTGAAGCGCTGCGGCAGGGCCGCGACCACCTTGCGTTCCTCGGAGCCGTGGGTGTTGCCGAATTCGCGATAGTCAACGAAGGTCACGCCCGGATAGCGCTCCTTCAGCACCTCGGCAATGGTGTCGAAGATCTCGTCGCCGCG
>CANKAJ010000034.1 GCA_947479645.1 Betaproteobacteria bacterium
ATGCGGTGGGCACGCTGATCCCGAACAAGTCCATGCAGTTGGGTCGTACAACCGCATTGAGTGCAGAGAATCTGGTGCTCGGCACGGTGCTTTACTGGGTGGTTGATCCGTTGGCGCCAAACTGGCAGCTCCAGCAGGTGCCGTTGGGTCCGGATCGATTGCGTATCTCATTGCGCAAGAAGCAATTCACCACTGGTGGTGACGGTGAAGCGGTTCAGGTGTTTTTCCGGCAGGCCGAACAGGTCAGGCGTGACGGTGGCTATGCAAGTTACACCGTGATGGAGTACACCGAAGGCATTGAATCCACAATTCCCGTGGCGCAACGCGTTTCGCAGGGTGTCATCCAGCTGAACCGCTGACAGGCTGTTGAAAAACGATTCCCGGATTGAAAAATGATTAATTCTTGCTTCTCGCTTCTGAGGGAAGCGTTTTTCAACACCCTGCTGACCGCTGTTGCAGCGGCACTGATGCAGTCTATCCCCGGACGCTTGCTTGCCATCGAACTGGCAACTCAGGACAGGCGCAGCGCCGAAGCCAGCCGCAACATGGTCGAGAGGCCATCCATGAACAATCGCTCGAGCATTGGCGTGAAATAGGGCATCACGAGAACCAGCACGAGCATGCCTGCCAGAATCGTGAGGGGAAAACCCACGGCAAAAATGTTGAGTTGCGGCGCGGCACGGGTCAGCACGCCCAGCGCGAGGTTGACGATCAGCAGCGCGGCCAGCAGCGGTAGTGACAAGGCGAGGCTATAGGAAAAAATGCTGCCACCCCATTCCACCAGCGTGCGCAGCCCGGATGGCACGGACAGTGGGGAAAACGGCATAATCTGGAAGCTCTCAACCAATGTCGACAGCATGAGCAGATGGCCATCAACCGCGAGAAATGCCAGGCTGATAATGATGCCCATGAATTGGCCAATGATCGGGATGAATCCGGGTACTGAGGCGTCATAAAGGGTGGCGAAGCCAAGGCCCATCTGCAATCCGATCAGTTCTCCGGCCATTTCTGCCGCGTGAAATACGATATGCATGGCCAGCCCCATCGCCAGACCGATCAGCACCTGCTGCGCGAGAATCAGCAAGCCGGTTGCCGATCCGGGATCGACATTGGGTTGCGCAGGGAGCAACGGCGCGACCAGCACGGTGATCAGCATTCCGAGCCCGATTTTGACTGGTACTGGCAGACTTGGATTGCCCGTAACCGGTGCGCTGGCGATCAACGCCAGTATGCGTGCCAGCGGCCAGGCGAATGCAACCAGCCAGGCATTGAGTTGCTCGGTGGTAACGCTGAGCATGTGTCGACGGCTCAGCCGATCATACCCGGGATGCTGGTAAACAGTCCGCGTATGTAGTCAAGCAGGATGGTCAGCATCCATGGCCCGAACACCACCAGCACGATAAAAATAGCCAGCAGTTTCGGAATGAACGACAAGGTCATTTCATTGATCTGTGTGGCGGCCTGGAACACGCTGACCAACAGGCCGGTTATCAGTGCCGCCAGCAGCGGTGGTGCCGACATCAGCAAGGTAATTTCCAGCGCTCGCTGCGCCAGCGTGAGTACGCTTTCCGGAGTCATCGCATTGGCCTCGATTGAGATTGCCGGCTCAAGTATGGAAACTCTCGACCAGCGAACCGATCAATAGATTCCAGCCGTCGGCAAGCACAAACAGCATGATCTTGAATGGTAGCGATATGGTTGCCGGTGACATCATCATCATGCCCATCGACATCAGCACGCTTGCCACCACCATGTCGATGATCATGAATGGAAGAAACACCAGGAAGCCAATCTGAAAGGCGGTCTTCAATTCGCTGGTGACATAGGCAGGAACCAGTATCTTGAGCGGTACCTGCGATGCGTCCTGCAACGGCGGATGATTGGCGATGCGCACGAACAGGGACAGATCTGCCTCGCGGGTCTGGCGCAGCATGTAGGCGTGAAGCGGTACCGCGCCTTTTTCCAGGGCCTCGGTGAATCCGATTTTGTTCTGGCTCAACGGCTGATAGGCGTCCACATAGATGCGATCGAGCACCGGTGACATGACGAACAGAGTCAGAAACAGCGACAGGCCGATGATCACCTGGTTGGACGGCGTGGACTGCACACCCAGTGCATGGCGCAGCAAGGACAGCACAATGACGATGCGGGTAAAGCTTGTCATCAGCAGTAATACCGAGGGCAGGAACGACAGTGCGGTGAGCGTAAGAAGGGTCTGTATGCTCAAGGTGTAGGTCTGGCTGCCACCTGCACCGGGCTTGCTGCTGAATGCGGGCAGCGACATGTCCTGCGCCAGTGTCGGGGCTGCGAGCAGTACCCCCAGGAGCAGCAGCGCTGCGATGCCCGGGATGTATTTCATTCGCATTGTGGGAAAGGCCTGTAACAGCGTTTTAAGCATTGCCGCGCTTTTCCGATATACGACGCAACCAGTTGGCAAAAACCTGATCCGAGGGGGCCGGTGTATCGGGGGTGTGGGCCGTTTCGCTCTTGGGCATGGTGTGCAGGGCGCGCACCTGGCCGGGTGCGACACCAACCAGCAGCCAGGTACTTCCAACTTCCACCAGGACGATGCGTTCGCGCTGACCGACTGCGGCGCCACCGACGATGCGAATCAGTCCGGACCCTGTTCCACGCAGTGGTGAAAATCGTTTTAACAGCCATGAGATCCCACCAAGCAGGGCGAGTACCGTCACGAGGCCGATCACCACCTGGATGACACTGCCTGAAGGCACTGCAGGCCCTGCCTCTGCCGTCGGCGCCATGGCGGCTGCAGCTTCGAGGCACGTTCCCAACAGGAGGGTGAGTGCAACGATCCGGGCTGCTACCGAAGCCGTCAAAGGGCGGAGCGTGCATTGAAGCGGTTTGTGATTCACCGATGATGCCTTTGGTTCGGGAGTGCAGGAGGGGCTGTATGCGCGCAGTATTGCGACGGAGTCAGCCAAGAATGCTATCTGTTCAACTTGCGAATCCGTTCTGACGGTGTAATCACATCAGTCAGGCGGATGCCAAATTTATCGTTAACCACCACGACTTCACCCTGGGCAATCAGGCAGCCGTTCACCAGAACATCCATCGGTTCACCGGCCATGCCGTCGAGTTCGACGACCGACCCCTGGGCCAGTTGCAGCAGATTCTTGATTGCGATCTTGGTGCGTCCGAGCTGGACTTCCAGCTGAACCGGAATGTCCAGGATCATGTCCATATCGGTGTGCTGAGGCGTCGTGGTACCCCCGGCGCTAAATTGCTCGAATATCTGGGCTGGAGGAGAGACATTGTTCGGGGTATGCGGTTTGCGTGTGGCTGCTTCCTGCTCCTGCATGGCGGCGCCCCAGTCGTCGGCGCTGATCTGAGCTTTTTCTGCGATATCGTCCATGTTTATCCTCGATTCATTCATTGACCGAATTGGTCAGCATCTTTTCGACTTTCAACGAGTACTGACCGTTGAACAAGCCATAGCGGCATTCCATTACAGGCACTCCGTCAACGGTGGCGGTGATGGTCTCCGGTATTTCGAGCGGAATGACGTCGCCTGACCTCATGCCGAGAATCTGATTGCAAGTGACCGCTGTTTGTCCCAGCGTGGCAACCAATTCGACCTCGGCCGTCTGCACCTGCTGCGACAACAGGCGTAACCAGCGTTTGTCCACTTCCAGATGGTCTCCTTGCATGCTGCTGTAGAGCAGATCCCGCACCGGTTCGATCATTGCGTAGGGGAGGCAGATGTGGAAATCGCCGGCATTCGAGCCAATTTCGATGTTGAACGTGGTTACGACAACCACTTCATTGGGGGTGACAATGTTGGCGAACTGGGTATTCATCTCTGCGCGCAGGTACTCGAACTTCAGTTCGAATACCGGCTTCCAGGCTTTTTCGTATTCTTCGAATACGACGCCAAGCATGCGTTGAATGATGCGTTGTTCCGTCTGTGTGAAGTCACGGCCCTCGACGCGGGAGTGAAACCGGCCATCTCCGCCAAACAGGTTGTCCACCACCAGAAAAACCAGATTGGGGTCGAAGATGAACAAAGAAGTTCCGCGCAGCGGCTTGGCCTGAACCATGTTCAGATTGGTTGGCACCACCAGATTGCGAATGAATTCGTTGTACTTGATGATGCGGATGGGGCCGACCGAAATTTCCGCGGTGCGACGCATGAAATTGAACAAGCCGATTCGAAACTGGCGGGCGAAGCGCTCATTGATGATCTCCAGTGTCGGCATGCGCCCTCGCACAATGCGTTCCTGGGTAGCCAGGTTGTAGGGCCGAACCTCGTTGGGGTCAATCGTCTCCTTGACTTCCTCACTCTCGCCGCTGACGCCCTTGAGCAGGGCATCGACTTCGTCCTGGGAGAGAAAATCCTTGCTCATGGCGATTGCTCGATTACTGGATCACGAAGGAAGTGAATAAAACTGCCTCTACCGCGTCCGGGTGGACACTTCCCGCCAGAGGGGTACTGATTTCACGCATGAGTTCCTCGCTGAGCGTCTTCTTGCCTTCCAGCGTGGCAATTTCGCTTGCCTTCTTTCCCGATAGCAGCAGCAGAACCCGATTGCGGATTTCAGGAGTGCGCAGCTTGATGGCATCCCCGACCGAGGACTCTGTTACTTTGATCGTCAAGCCTACCTGCAGGTACTGTGGGTTCGCGTCGTCGTACTGCAGATTGACGGTAAAAGGGTCCAGCGGAACGAATACCGGCGGCTTGGTGGAGGTTTTCGCCGATGCGCCTTTGCCCGTGAGGCCTTTGGTATGCCCCCCCGACTGCCCCGTGTCCTCGCTGTCATAGGCATTGTCATGAAGAAAGTACCAGGCACCGCCACCGGCGCCGCCCAGCACGAGTAGCAATATCACGACGATCAAAATCAATTTGCCACGCTTGCCGCCTTTTTTTCTTGGCGAGGTGTCCGCCCCGTCAGCCTCCGTCGCGGATGCGGGACTTTTCTGGTTAGCCTTTGGATTCTTGGCGGCGCTGGTTGCCATGCTGTGTTCTCACCTAAGGATATGACTCGATTATTGGTGTAATACAGCCTCGGCGCTTGATGAAACAGACGGGGGATTTACCCTCAGATCAGGCTTTTGCGCTGCCGGCCGTATCAGAGCTCATTTCATAGATGTCCTTATGCGGACATTCATGAATTGAGTTCGACTGTTGATCAGGCAAAGGTATCGACCAGTCCGCGCGAAATGGGTAAGGGCTGCATACCTTGCATAACCGGGCTTAAGGTGGTCACGGCCCCGCCGGGCGACTGTGAGTGGTTGTCCGGATTTTGCTGCGTCTCAGCGCGAGGCTGCTCATGGAATGCCTCGCTGCCAACGCTGGTATTGCCAAGATTGATGCCGCTGTCGGCAAGCATCTCGCGCAACTTCGGTATCGCGTTTTCGATAACGTCACGCACAGCGGCGTGACCGGAAAAGAACTGGGCGCTTGCCTGATCATCATTCAGCGTCAGCGTGATTTTCAGCGGCCCGAGTTCCGGTGGATTGAGGTGCAGTTGTGCAACCTGGATGCTCTTGCCGGCCATCCAAACCATCTTCTCGCCCATTGACTGATCCCAACCAGGGGCGCCAACCGGAGTATGCAGGGTTAGTGCTGGTGCTGCAGTGATCCGAGCGGACGGATCAGGCATGACCAGGCTGGCTTGCATCGTGGCAAACGCCGCTGGCGCAGTCCGATGCATTTCCAGCATGCTTGCGGAGAAAGTCGTTTCGCGTCGACCGCCGGCCGCATCTGCCGGCATCAAATTGCCGGGCGCGGCAAAACTTGCCGTTGTGGTCGTCGCAGGCAATTGCGAGTCCGCAGTTGCTGCCGGAGCTTCATTTGCCTGTTGTTCCTCGCGCACAACAAACTTCAGTGAGGCGTGTCCGTGGGTTGCCGGGGAGTGTTCCGTGCTTCCTCCACCCAATGCAGGGGTGCCTGTGCCTGGATCGTTCGAAAAAGCCCGAATGCCAATGTCCGATTCGTTCGTAAAAGCCGGAATGCCTGTGCTCATCGCATCCCCGGAAACCGGTGGGTCTGTCAACTCATCGCCGGTAAAAGCCGGTGTATTCGTGATTTTCACATCGGCGAATTGCGTTGGTGGCGACGCAATGCTGATGAAGGCCTGGAAAAATGTCGTATCGACTGGAAGGCTGGCTTGCGCCGGATCCTCGCCTGCTTTTTGGGCGGTGTCAGTCGTATTGGCAGGAATATTCCCGCTTTGCAGTCCCTGGGGTTCTGGCGCCTGTTGCAGTTCCTGGGCCAACACGGCCTGGAATTGTTCATCGTTGGCCGACACGCTGGCGTCACGGGTAGCGCCATCACGGCGGAACGAATTGGTCGTCGATCGTGTGCCAGTGGCATTAATGGGGGGAGTAGCAAGAATCGGCAGGTCGGCCAAGATGGTTCCTTTGGCAATGGCATCTAATTGCGAAAATATGGCTCATTTCAAAATGAAGGGACATTCCCTGCATGCCTCCCTGCATCAGGAACCATTGCGGTCATTCTTGAATGGCCCTTTGTACAGTTCTGCAAGGATATCAATGCAAACAACATGCCTGTGACGGCCATCATGGACCTCATGCTCAGGACACTAGCCCATTGCCAAGCGTCTGCCGTGAAAGCTCCGTAGCGCAAACTCGTCCTGCTCCTTTTGCTCCTGCACTGACTCGCGTTTGAGTTCGACCTGGCGGTGGCGCTCGGCCAGCGTATCGAATGATTTGACCTTGCGCTGCTGGGCATGCCAATGGTGCTGGCCCGCCAGGACATTGTTCCTCGCCTGTTCCACGGCCTGGTTCTGCTGGACGATTGCGGCATCGATCTTTTCGATGAATTCGCGGAAATTGCACCAGTCGACGCTACTGATGCCACCTGTCGCCATGCGCGTCAGATTGGCTGTGTATTCCCTTCTGTACTCCAGCAACAACTGCAGCCGCTCCTCCATCTCGCGGTTGTGCTTATTCAGGATGCCCAACTGCGCCGCTGCACTATCACTGTGTGTGTGTGCCAGATCGAGCAAAGTCTGCAAGGGAAAGGGCTTCGACATGGGTACTCCTCAATGGTTACTGAGTATTTATCGGCAGAATTTCCGGCGGGAATAGAGTATTCAGCTGGCTGATGCTGCTTGCGTAGGGCTGGCGTTCACGCATGCCTTGTTGCAGGAATGCATTGAGCTGTGGGTGAATCTGAATGGCCTGATCCAGCGCCGGGTCATTGCCGCTGGTATAGGCGCCGACGCTGATCAGGTCGCGGCTGCGCTGGTAGCGGGCATAGTTGGCCTTGAAGCGCTGTACCACCTTCAGCTGTTGGGGGGTGACCAGATTGGGAAGAACACGGCTTATGGAGGATTCGATATCGATGGCGGGATAATGCCCCGAGTCGGCAAGAGCGCGCGACAGCACCACATGGCCGTCCAGAATGGCGCGTGCGCTGTCTGCGATCGGGTCCTGCTGGTCATCGCCTTCAACCAACACCGTGTAAAAAGCGGTAATTGAGCCAATACCTTCGTTACCGTTGCCGGCTCGCTCCACCAGTTGCGGCAATTTGGCGAACACCGAAGGTGGGTAGCCTTTGGTGACCGGGGGCTCGCCGATCGCCAGCGCGATTTCCCGCTGTGCCATGGCGAAACGCGTGAGTGAATCCATGATCAGCAGTACGTGTTTGCCCTGGTCACGAAAATGTTCTGCGATGGACGTGGCGTAGGCTGCTCCCTGCAGGCGCATCAGCGGGTTGGTATCGGCAGGGGCAGCAACCACGACGGAGCGTGCCAATCCGTCCTTGCCGAGGATGTCTTCAATGAACTCCTTTACTTCGCGGCCGCGTTCGCCGATCAGACCCACCACAATGACATCGGCGCTGGTATAGCGCGCCATCATCCCAAGCAGCACACTCTTGCCGATTCCGCTGCCGGCAAACAGGCCCATGCGCTGACCGCGGCCGACGGTCAGCAGCGCATTGATCGCGCGTACGCCGACATCCAGCGTATGTGTTATCGGCATGCGTCCGAGCGGGTTGAGCGGGCGGCTATGCAGTGGCGCACTATGCTCGGTCTGTAATGGGCCAAGGCGGTCCAGGGGGTGGCCGGCACCATCCAGTACGCGTCCGAGCAACGCGTCGCCCACCGGCATTTGTTTGGCGTGATCCGGGCCGCGTCGCCGGGGGTAGCTGACAAGGCTGCCCTGGGGCAAGACCTGGGTCGCATCCACTGGGATGACCCGGGCACCCGGTACCAGTCCCCAGACATCATTGGTTGGCATCAAGTAAAGACTGTCGCCCGAGAAACCCACTACCTCCGCATCGACTTTATTGCCGTTGGGAAGTTCCACGGTACAACTGCTGCCAACCGCCAGCTTAAGGCCAATCGCCTCCATCACCAGCCCTGCCACTCGTGTCAGGCGACCACTGGTTACGATCGGATTGGTCGTCGTGACCAGTTCAGCGCAATTGCGAAGAAAGGCGTTCCAGCGCTGCGGGTCAAGCGCCTGGACCGGCTCAGGCGATCCAGGCATGTTCGCTTCCGATCGCCGCGGCCACACGCTTCCAGCGAGACTCGAGGGTCGCGTCAATATCGCATTCGGACGATTTCAGGCGGCATCCGCCACGCAGTATTGCTCCATCCTCAATGACATCCCATCCGGAGCGCGTGAGTTGCTCTCCGATGTGATTGCGTACCAGTTCCGCATCTTCCGGATGCAGGAACAGTTGTGCGCGCCGTTGTGTCTGCGGGTTCTGGCCCAGTACCTCATTAATTACCGAGAGGATCAACTCGGGGTGAAGCTCAAGCGCCTGCCGCAATACCTGCTTGCTGATCGTCAGTGACAGTGCCAGCAACTCATTGGCCAGGTACTGGTCGAATTGTTGTGACTCGTCCGTGAGGGCTGCCAATACTTGCTGCAAGCGCGCTGACTCCGCCGCCGCCTTGGTGCTGCCTTCGCGATAGCCTACGGCAAAACCTTCCTGCTGCGCCTGCTCATGTATGTGCTCCAGCATGGCGGCAGAGGGCAGTGTCGCGACCGCCGGGTCATTGGCCGGCTGGTCGAAAGAGTCGAGTTCCCAGCGCTCATAGGCCGTGCCCTGCGATTTCGGTGCGGCTGGATTAGACAAAGCTTTCATCTCCCTTGCCGCCAAGCACGATCTGGCCTTCATCGGCGAGCCGGCGCACGATCTTGAGAATCTCCTTCTGCTCGGCTTCCACTTCGGACACCCGTACCGGACCTTTCGCCTCCAGGTCGTCGCGGAGCATCTCCGCGGCGCGTTGCGACATATTCTTGAAGATCTTTTCACGCAATTCCTCGGAGGCGCCCTTGAGCGCGATGATCAGCGATTCCGACTGTGTCTCGCGCAGCAGCAACTGTATGGAGCGGTCGTCGATGTCGATGATATTTTCGAACACGAACATTTCATCCAGGATTTTCTGCGCCAGATCGGCGTCGTATTCCTTTACGCTCTCCATGATCGTGCCCTCGATGTTGGCAGACATGAAATTGAGAATCTCGGCTGCCGTGCGTATGCCGCCCATTGGACTCTTCTTCAGGTTATTGGCACCCGACAGCAGTTTGGTGAGCACGTCGTTCAACTCGCGCAGCGCAGTGGGCTGAATACCGTCCAGCGTGGCAATGCGCAGCAGCACGTCGTTGCGCAGGCGCTCGGTGAACTGGCTGATGACCTCGCTTGCCTGGTCCCGATCCAGGTGAACCAGGATGGTGGCGATGATCTGTGGATGCTCGTTCCTGATCAGTTCGGCGACAGCCGGCGAGTCCATCCACTTCAGTCCCTCGATGCCACTGGTATCGCCGCCATGCAGGATGCGGTCAATCAGATTGCCTGCCTTGTCATTGCCCAGTGCCCCGGTCAGCACGCTGCGAATGTATTCCCCGGAGTCCAGTCCGAGGGACGAATTCGCGTCGGCTTTGCTGCGGAAGGCGTTGAGGACTTCTTCAACCTTGTCACGAGTGACATTCTTGAGATTGGACATCGCCATGCCGAGTTTTTGCACTTCGCGCGGGCCGAGATGCTTGAATACTTCAGTCGCGCCTTCCTCGCCAAGTGACAAAAGGAGTATGGCGCTGTTCTGGAGGCCTTCTTCACTCATTGCCGGACACCCATTCCTTGACGACGTTGGCGACCAGTTTCGGTTCGCTGCGCGCGATTTGCTTTACCGCGTCGAGGCTTTGCTCATAACCAACCTTGTGCTGCACGGCGGCGTGTTCGATGTCATCGGACTCCGACTCTTCCACTGGTGGAGGAAGGGGGACCTCGGCGAGCTTGTTCAGCAAGGGACGGAACACACCCATGACCAGGAAAAGGACCAAACCGCCTATCAGCAGATTTCGTCCGACGTCCTTGGCCGTTGCAATGGTCTCGGGCTGTTTCCAGAGCGGCACATCCGCAGCCGGTTCGATCGTCGGCACGGAGAAGACGCTGTTGGTGACATTGAGTGAATCACCGCGATCCTTGTTGTAACCCATAACTTCCCTCACCAGCGCATTGATCTGCTCAATTTCCTCGGGAGCGAGGGACTTGGTGGTGACTTTGCCCTCGGCATCGGTGACTTTTCGGTGATTGACAACGACGGCCACGGACAGGCGTTTGATGGCGCCCACCGACTGGCGGGTATGTTTGATGGTCTTGTCGACTTCATAATTGATTGTCGAATCGCGCCGCCCGGACGGCGTGGCGAGGGCGGTCGCAGTCTGCGCGGCTGCCGTAGTGGTTGCCGGTGCAGCATTGATTGGTGCACTGGCATTGCCGGGAGGCTGATTGCTAAGAGCGCCGGGCACGCCGGTAGCGGCACCATTGCCAGCGCTGCTGCCGCTGGATTCACTGGTCTGCTGGCTGCGCACAGCAGCTGCGGCAGCAGCCGTCTGGTTCGGGCTGTAGATTTCCGCAACATTCTCCGACTGCGTGAAATCCATGTCCGCAGTCACTTGTGCCAGCACATTGTTTGGTCCGGTTATCGGGGTCAGTATGGCCTCGATACGCTTGACGAAGCTCTGTTCGACTTCGTGCAGGTATTTGAGCTGGCCCGGGTCAAGCCCGACATTGTTGCCGGCCTGAGCTGTCAGCAGGTTACCGGCCTGGTCGATCACCGTTACATTCTTGACCGGCAGCTCCGGAATGCTGCTCGATACCAGATGGACAATGGCGCTGACTTGCGATGGATCCAGGCTGCGCCCGGGGTTCAGGCTGAGCAACACGGATGCGCTGGGTTTTTGCTGATCGCGCACGAAAACTGAAGTCTTGGAAAAGGCCAGATGCACCCGTGCGCCGTTGACTGCCGATAGCGACTGGATCGACCGGGCCAGTTCACCTTCAAGGGCGCGCTGGTAATTGATCTGTTCCTGAAACTGTGACGTTCCCAGTTTCTGGGTTTCCATCAGTTCGAAACCAACCAGACCCCCTTTGGGCAGTCCCTGCCCGGCCAGACGCAGTCGCACTTCGTGGACCTGGTTTGCCGGTACCAGCAGGGCGCCGCCGCCTTCAGCGAATTTGAATGGCACGTTCATTTGCTGCAATGAACTGATGATTGCGCCGCCATCGCGGTCAGACAAATTGGCGTAAAGCACCCGGTAATCTGGAGTCTGGCCCCACATCCAGCCACCGATGACCAATGCCACGACGGCAGCAAGCGCCACCATCAGGCCGAATTTCTGTTGTAGAGGGAGCATGGCTATGACACGGGTGGGGGTTGTCGGCAGGCCTGGGTTGGTCACATCCATGGTTTTTTGCCTGAGGCATCGCGGTTGGGGCAGAAGGCTTGAGCATCCTGCTTGCTGGTGATCATCCTGTTTCCAGATTTTCTTTGAAGGATTGAGACGATTATGGACAAAACGCCACCCGGCAAAGCGGCAAGAAGGGGGCATATATGGCCCCTTATTGCGCGGCATTGGCGAATACCCGGGTGCTAGTCTGTGATCCGTACCAATCATGGGGGCGGAATACATGCCGTTGTCCGCCTTGCCATGAGCGCCATGAGCATCACGAGCACTACGAGCGCCATTAGCACTACGAGCGCCATTAGCACCGCGAGCAAAAAAATGAATCCGGTCAACAGTCTTAGTCCGCAGCAACTGGAACAGGCGTTCCAGATGTTCAATCTTGCCTCCTCGGGCTTGTGCACCGCCTATGAGGAGCTGCGACAGCAGGCACAGGTTCTGACCGACGAACTGGCGCTTGCCAATGGTGAATTGCGGCGCCAGTTTGCCGAGAAGCAAGCGCTGCTTGAGGCGACGCAGAGGAGCGAGCGTCTGGCTGCCATGGGAGAAATGGCGGCACGCCTGGCCCACCAGCTTCGAACTCCACTTGCCACTGCGATGCTGTATGCGGCGCAGCTGCATGAACCGGGTTTGCCGGCAGAGAAGCGCGCTAGCTTTGCGGAAAAAACCCTGAACCGCCTGCGCCATCTGGAACGGCTGATCGAAGACATGCTGCTGTTCGTGCGTGGAACTGGAGCGACTTTCGAGCCGGTCCCGGTGGCCGGACTGCTGCGCGAGGTGTTCCAGATCATGGAGCCGCAGGTACTGGCACGCGGATTGCTGCTCGAACTGAGTGACGGCAGCGGCGGTTGCATGGTGCGCGCTGACCGGCAGGCCTTGATAGGTGCGCTGCTGAGCCTGCTCGAAAACGCGTTGCAGGCGAGCGATGAAGGTGGACGCATCCGTTTGTCTGCAAAGACGGCGGCGGCAGAGCTGGAGATTTACGTGAGCGATACCGGTATTGGCATAGCCCCCGAGGCTCAGGGCAGGCTGTTTGAGCCGTTTTTTACCACGCGTACAGGCGGTACCGGTTTGGGACTGGCCATCGTGCGCACCGTGGCCCAGACCCATGGCGGCAGCATCAGCCTGGCTTTGGCAAATGCCGGCGGCAGTGAATTCGTGCTGCGCCTGCCAATTGCAGCCGCGCCCGTAGGCCTGCCGACTGAAATTAACCAGGGAAAAGTCAATGACGCCGCTGCCCTTGCTGATCGTTGAGGACGACCGTGACCTGCGTGATGCACTGTGCATCACGCTGGAACTTGCCGGCCACGAGGTCATTCCTGCCGCAAACGGCAAGGAGGCTCTTTTGGCAATGCAAAAAAGGCGTGTGGCACTTGTGGTCAGCGACATCCAGATGCCGCTGTTGGACGGCATTGGCCTGTTGCACGAAATCAGGCAGACCCACTCCAATATCCCCGTGGTCCTGATGACCGCGTTTGGCGATATCGAACATGCGGTTGCGGCGATGCGCGCCGGCGCCAGCGACTACCTGACCAAACCATTCGAACCAGCCAGCTTGCTGGAAAAGGTTGAACGCTATCGTCTGCAGCCAGTGGTTGAGGATGATGATGGCCTGATCGCGGCGGACCCGAAGATGTCCGCGCTGCTTGCGCTGGCCAGGCGCGTGGCTGCCTCGGCGACTACGGTTCTGCTCTCAGGCGAAAGCGGCAGCGGCAAGGAGGTATTGGCGCGTTATCTGCATCGCCATTCGCCGCGGGCAATCCAGCCATTTATCGCCATCAATTGTGCTGCGATACCAGAGAATCTGCTGGAGTCCACATTATTCGGCCATGAACGTGGCTCGTTTACCGGCGCCAATCAGGCTCAGGCTGGCAAATTCGAGCAGGCCCAGGGCGGCACGTTACTGCTGGACGAAATCTCCGAAATGCCGCTGGTATTGCAGGCGAAGCTGCTGCGCGTGCTGCAGGAGCGCGAAGTGGAAAGGGTGGGCGCGAAAAAGACGATTGCACTGGATATTCGTGTCATCGCAACCACCAATCGGGATCTGGGGGCCTGCGTTGCGGCCGGCACCTTCCGGGCGGACCTGTTTTACCGGCTCAGTGTGTTTCCTCTGAATGTGCCGCCGCTGCGTGAACGTCGTGGCGACATCGTGCCGCTGGCGCGTGGTCTGGTGGCACGTCAGGCCGGGCGGTTGTCGCGGCCGCAACTGAGACTCTCCCTTGAAGCAGAAAAACATCTGCAGGGCCTGGCATGGCTAGGCAATGTGCGCGAGCTTGAGAATGCATTGCAGCGGGCCATCATTCTTGCCGAAGGGGAACTGATTGATGTGGCGCAATTCGACGCGCCCGCGCCGACATTGACGCTGGCGTCATCACAGCCATTGACGCCGGGGTCACCACCACTGGCGCCGCCATCCAGGCCGGCAGACGAAGCCGCAGCGCCGGGGGCGGCCATGGATATGAAATCGCTGGAGCGCGCCTATATCGTTGAAACGCTGCTGGCGGTCAACGGCTCGCGCAAACTGGCGGTGCAGCGGCTCGGTATCAGCGAGCGTACCTTGCGCTACAAACTGCAGCAGTACCGGCTGGAAGGTGGTTTGGTGTAAGGCCGCAGCTGGCTTGTACCGGATGATGAATTTCCAATACGACGGAACGACGCAACAGGAGCTCACATGGATACCAGTGCTATCGACAGTCTGCTCGGACAATTGCGAGCGGCAGCATCCGCTTCGAGTGGAACCACGCGCGGTGCGACTGCGCCAGTCAGCGGTCCGGATTTCGCGACACTGCTGAAATCGACGCTGGATGGGGTCAATAACAGTCAAGTCGATGCGACGCAGCGTGCGCGCGCGTTTGAAATCGGGGCGGCGGATGCCAATCTGACCGACGTCATGGTGTCGATGCAGAAGGCCAACCTGTCCTTCCAGCAGATGGTCCAGGTGCGAAACCGGTTGGTGTCGGCCTATCACGACATCATGAACATGCAGGTCTAACCGGCTGTTGAAAAAAGATTCCCGGATGGAAAGTCTATCAATTATTGCTTCTCGCTTCAGAGGGAGGCGTTTTTCAACAGCCCCTGATTTTGGGAGTCAAGAGGGACCGTGTCCCTCTTTTTCAACACCCTGCTAACCGGAACCCAGCCATGTCGGTAATAACGGTATTCAATCAAAAGGGCGGCGTGGGCAAGACGACGACCTGCGTCAATTTGACTGCGGCATTGGCACGCATGCAGCAAAAGCCGGTGGCGATCGATCTCGACGCGCAGGCGCATCTCACCTTGTCGCTGGGCATGCGCGGCGTCATCAGCGACGAGAGCATGGCGGGTTTTTTCAAGGATGATCGTTCGTTGACGAGTCTGATGCGCATTGCGCCCGGCGGCCTGCAGGTCATTCCGGCTCATCTGGAACTGTCCAAAGTGGATGCCTTGTTCGGTAACAACAAGAGCATTGCCGGCAAGCTGCGCGGCGGACTGCGCGCAAGTTTTCCGCTCAACGGCGTACCGATCCTGATCGATTGCTGTCCCATGATGGGCGTGCTTACGCTCAATGCGGTGCTGGCTTGCGACAGGGTGCTCATCCCGGTGTCGGCCGATTACCTTTCTTTGCAGGGTGTGCATCGACTGGATGCGGCCTTGCAGGCGCTGGAGAAAGCGCTCAAGCGCAGCTTTCCACGCAAAGTAGTGGTGACCCGCTTTGATAGCCGCCGGCGCCTGTCCTATGAAATCTACGACAAGCTCGGTCAACATGTCGGCGATGCGCTGTGCCGTACCTGCATCACCGAGAACGTAAGCCTGGCCGAGAGCCCTGGTCACGGCATGGATATATTCAGCTATGCGCCGCGGAGCCAGGGAGCAAAAGACTATCGTCTGCTGGCCGAAGAACTGCAGGGAGTGGGTTTCTTCGATTGACCTGGCGCGACCCGGCTCGGGCCGCGGTTGTTTGCAATCGTGCGCAATCGTGCGCAGTCGTGATTACCGGGCTCGGCCCTTGCTTTCGCGCTCAGCCTTGTTGATGTAACGCTGGATCTTTGCGCGTTCGTGCTCGACCATGCCCACGAACTCACATCCTGCCTGGGTGCGTTTGGTCCCATTCTTCAGCACAATATCGAACGTGCTCTTGATCAGAATATCCGTCTTCACCTCGCCAATATCGGGCAGCAGAATGCGACAATCGCGAAAACAGGTGCCGGTGCCCAGTTCGACCGTGGCACCGGAGTCAATGATGGCAATCCCGCCGCAGCTGATATCGACAATATTCACTTCCAATGGTTTGTGCTTCGGTGCGGCTTGTTGCTCGATGATGCATTTCAGCGGCAGTGTGAGCGGAGTGACTATCCGGTAGTACTCACGTCGCTGCAGGCGTAGCAATGCGGTTGGAAAAGCGGTGCTGAAGGCATCGCGATCCTCGAAGCGCACATGCTGGAGGGAGGTGGCATAAAACTGCATCTTGATGCGCTCATGCATTGCCACGAAAGTGATTCTCTTGGCATCCAGAACGCGCAGATTGGCGGCGGAATCCGCACCATAATCGAGGATGAGTCGATCCTGCTCCGGTTCCACGGCAACAATGGAAGTGAGAATGAAGTTATTGCCGCCCCCAAAATAGCCCGTGACCAGGCTGCCGGTCTTTTGCAGCGTGTTGAGTATCGCAATGATGCCCATGCGCGATTCGACAAGGTACCGGCGCAGGTCAGAAGGGGCGATATCTATCGTCAGGGATTTTCCCGACTTATTCGACATGTTTGGTGCCAGATTCATGCATATTCAGGGTCCAATTTTATAGTAATTTGGTGCTCGATTTTCCCCATCGCTCCAAGCCTTCGTCCGATGTTGCTGGACTCAGGCCCTGCTGTTCCAGCCGGTATATCCACACCAGCAGTTCGGCGACGGCTCGATAGAGTTCCGGGGGGATGCGCTGATCCAGGTCCACTTGCATCAGCAGCGACACCAGTTCTTTTGATTCATGCACGTATATGCCGTTCTGGCGCGCGCGCTCAATGATGGCTTGCGCAATCAGTCCGCGGCCCTTGGCGATCACGCGCGGGGCGGAGTCATCGTGCCCGTAGGCCAGTGCGATTGCAGCCTGGGGTGGCTGGAAAGCCGGGATATTGTCGGGCCGTGCCGCGTCCGGTTCGACGCAAATCGCGGTGATGCCAGACTGAGCCAGATCAGAGTTGGTCATGCTGCGCAATGGCAATTGCGGCAGGAAGTACTCCGGCTTCGGCGAGGGCATCGTGCAAGGATGTACGATGGTCCTGCAGGAGTTTGGCACTGCTGGCATTGGCGGCAGCAAGCTTGATCTGCACGCCCTCGCGGCCCAGGCTGAGAATGGCATTGATCTCACCCAGTTGCGGGAGATCCAGGCTCAGGCGCGTATTCCAATTCGCGGGCAGGTCCGGTTCGCGAGCCGCGTCCTGAGCCTGCTCCTTGACCTCCCACTCCATCCACTGGTGGGGCCAGACTTCGATCTGCAGCACCATTCGGCCGCTTTCCAGCGCCGCCAGTTGTTGCTGCACCATGGGCGGGGCTTGTGCGCCAAGAGTTTGCTCCGTTCGCAAGGAAGCTGAATCCGGGGTCGGTCCCGAGGCAGTTGCCGCGGGACTGCTCGCAGACGCTGGTGACGGGTTTGCTTCGGTCGGTTGCGGTGCGGTTCGTGCAAAGTGTGCCTGCGGCTCGCTTTGCAGTTGCGCCAGATCGCGCTTGCCTGCGACCCAGTCGGCCTGATGCGATTCGTAGAACAGCCCACTTTGTGTGAGCGTCTTTTCCAGTGCGGCCGACAGCGTTGCACCGTTCTCCGGCAGCGTGTCGAGCAGCGGTGCCGCGGTGGGGGATGCCGCAATCATGGCCGGTGCGCCTGCCTGTGGCATCAACGCGGCGACCAGCCTGCCCGCGGCCGACAGCACGGGTGCACTCGTCATCGCCGGCAGGTTCTCCTGCAACGAAAACGTTGGCCGTGGCTCGCGCGTGAGGAATGTGAGTTCGAGCATGTCACCGGCTGCGACATAGGAGGGCAATGCCATGCGCATCTCCTGACCGGCCACCACGACTTTGAAGCTGCCATCGGAGAGTATGGCTTCGACTCGCGCGAACAGCAGTTGTCCCGGCGCCAGTTGCGATAGCAGTCGCGTTGCGTAACCCGGGCTGCCAGCCGAGGCTTTTACGCCGGTAACCGGTTCTATTCCCTTCAGAAGCACTACCTCCACCATTCAGGTGCACTCCCGATTCGAATCGACAATGTCGGATGGGCCGGTGGTCCGGACCCCCGGAACCTTTAGTTACCGTTGTTGCAATTGTAAGCACGCTGCAATCGGGATTCCTGCCGGGCGCTGCCCAGGTATGCCGCGAGCTGACACATCCATGGTTCGGTGAACGCCCTGATGGCGGCGTCATCGGCGAGCACCTTCTGAATCAGTTCGGCCTTGCGGCGCAGGTGTTCCGCATCGGGGTGAGCCAGTCCGGGTTCCACGCGCTTGAGTTCCGTGGCGAGGGCTCTGCAGTCCTGTTCAAGCGCGATCAGGAGTTCCCAATCGCTGCTCCTGGCTGCATCCAGCATCTGGCCGGATTTGATGGCGATGGTGCCGTAGGTTTCCAGTATGCGTTTGTATTCGGTCATGGCTTAGCGCACTCCATAGGCTGCGGCGACGCGGGCCGATAGCGATGGGCTGGCGCCTGCGTCCCGCGTTGCCGGTACCGGATCGGCGGCAGGTGCTGCTGCGTAAGGTCTCGCCGCTTGCGGTTCCAGTGCGGATTGTTTTGCCGGCGCTTGTCTGGCGGCGACCGAGTCCACCGCTTTTGCGGCGATCATCTCCCATGCCCCGCCCAACTGTTCCAGCAGTTGGGCCACTTCATCAAGCGCGACGGCATCGTTCTTGAGATTGGCCTCAAACAGGCGCCTCGTCATATAAACGTAGAGCTCGGACAGATTCAGTGCCAATTCGCCGCCGACTTTCAGATCAAGGCTGGCCTTGAGTCCGCCATCGATTATCGAAATCGCCTTGGAAATGGCGTTTCCCTTGGCGTTGATCTCTTTGCGATTCATGTGTCCGCGCGCCTCCGCGACTGCTGCACGGGCGCCGTTGAATAGCAAAAGCACCAGCTGATGCGGCGCAGCCGTGTTAACGATCGACTCAATGCCCGTATTGCGGTAGGCATTGAGCGCAGTGTTGGAATTCACGGTAGACATGGGCCTTGTCCTTTGTTGTTATTTGCTGGTGAAGCCTGGCAGGTTGGCCAGTTGCTGGGTCAGAAACGTGCTGGTCGTATTCATGTTGCTGATCAAGGTGTCGAGTGCCGAAAACTGTTTCTGGTAGCGTGCCTGGGTCGCCTCCAGGCGCGCCTGCATCTGGGTGCGGCGCGAACCGATTGCCGTGATGGATTTATTGATTCCGGTGGTCTGGCTGGAAATC
The DNA here is from genome assembly GCA_947479645.1 of Betaproteobacteria bacterium. Lineage (GTDB taxonomy): Bacteria > Pseudomonadota > Gammaproteobacteria > Burkholderiales > SG8-39 > CAIYPG01. The sequence continues at coordinate 19,089 of CANKAJ010000034.1, forward strand.
GGTCCTTCCGTGCCGAGGATATTGTCGGCAGAGGTCTTTAACGCGTTGCCGATGGCAAGGGCGAGAGCAGAGACATCAACGAGGTTCGCCGACACCGCGGCGCTGGCCTTGGTCGAGTCCAGTTTGAGCGAGCCATCGGTCTGAAAACTGATGCCCAATTGAGACAGTGTGGTGTAGGTACCGCCGGTCTGTTGCGTGCCGGCCAGGATGCCGCGAACCTGGCGTTGCAGCGTCAGCACGCTGCCTTCACCCTGCATTTGGGCGCCCTTTGCCGTGGCGGTGGCGATAGTGCTATTGACATTGTTGTACGCCGAGACCAGGCCATTCAAGGCGGAGTTGAGGCTGTTGCCGGTGCGTTCGACCGCAACGGTCACGGTGTTGTTGCCGGCTTTATTCGCGAGTTTCAGGGTCACACCGGGGATGGCATCCGACACAGTGTTGCTGGTGGAAGTAATGCTGACGCCATCGACCGTAAAGGTCGCATTCTGTGCCGTCTGTGTCTCGTTGAAATTCTGCGTGGCGGCGGTCGGATTGTACGTAAGCAGCGAGGAAATCGCGGCGTCGCCGCTGACTGCGACCTTCATGCTGCTGACCGCGCCCGTGGCATTCGAGGTCAGCGCCAAGCGGTAAGGCAGGCCGCTGCCGTCGTTGACGATGCTGGCGCTGACACCGGCATTGGCCGCGTTGATCGCATCGCGGATGCCGGCCAGTGTGTTGTTGCTGCTGTCGATGGTGAGACTGACCGGCGTTTTGGCCGGGTTGGCGGTGAAGGTGGCGCTCGAATACTGCCCGCCGACCGGTGTCACGTCGCTGATCGTGCCCAGCGTAATGGTCACTGTGGTACTGCTGCCCGCGCCGATGGTCGCGCTGGTGCTGGTCCGCCCCGGGGCGATCAGTTTCTGTCCCTGCGCCAGCTTGGATCCATCCACGCTGACTGAATAATTGCCGGCTACTGCGCTACTGGAGGCCGTTGCAGTCAGGACCGCGTTGTCGCTCGCTGTCGCAGAATAGCTGGGCGAGCCTGCCGTTGCCAATGTCTGTGCTGCCGTTTGCAGCGAAGACAGGGAACCCTTGATCGTGCCCAGCATGGAGAGCCTTGCCTGAAAGGTGGCCTCCTGGGCGGCCAGCTTGGTGAGCGGTTTTTGCTCAACCGCCATCAACTGGGAGATCAGCCCTTTGACATCCAGCCCGGAGCCTACGCCCGTCGCGCTTAGTGTTCCGGTGGTACTCGTGCCGGGCAAGGTTACTGCCATGGTCCTGCCTCTGTGATCAAAACACGCATAGCCTAATATCGACCATGGCGAATCAAAGCTTTAATTACCCGCCCAAATGCATCTCTGTTAACGCTGGAATTGCACTGAGGCGGCATTCCTGGCGGTGCCGACCTGCGTGGATTCGATAAACATCAAAAACTTGGGCGCGATTCGCGATTCGCGATTCGCGGTTCAGGGCATTGAATCGGCCGGGGATCGAATTGACCGGCCGACATTGGCTTCGTTTCAGGCGTCGGCTGCGTTGTAGTCCACCTGATAACCCAGGTCGGCGAGGGCGGCGATGCTCAGTTTGCTGAGGGGCATATTGTGGTTCGACTCGGCATAGCCGGTCATCAGTTCAGTATCGAATACCGCTTCGCTCCAGTGGACGTTGACCGTTCCAGCGCCTCCGACCGTCTCCAGCGGAACATACGTTGCATTCGGGTTGCCTCCGGCCATGGTCCGATACATGTTCAAGGCATTGGTCCCGGTATACCTGCCGACGGTGGCATTAAGGCCGAAAGTCGACCAGAGACTGCCAATGCCAAGAACATGCCCCATTTCATGCGTGATGATTTTCAACAGCGTGCCGTTCTGGACCATGGTGGCGAGGTCGGCGCTGTCAAATTGCATATGGCCCTGATAAGGCAGATTCGAACCGCTGCGCACGCTGTCGGGGCTGGCCTGGCCCAGGATTCCGCCTGCGCCGTCAATATTGGTCACCGACGCGGCAATGCGCAGGTCGTCAGTCCCGCCGACATTGGCCAGGTCGCCGGTGATCACCTGCTCCCAGACGGCTTTGGCCTGATCGAAATAGGATTGGTAGCTTGGGTCTCCGGAGTACACCACGTCGATATTGAACGCGCCGGGCGCGGTCCTGAAGCCATAGCTGCTGGTACCAGCATAATTGTTGTCGGCAAGATCCTTGATGCTGCCGGCGGCGAACGTGACCAGATACTGTGTGTTGGCAACCAGATCATTGGTCGGGTCAAGCGTCAGTGTGTTACCTGAGACGGACAGCCTGTTGCTGCTGGCGGCATCAAAGGATTCGACGATGGTGCCATCGAGTTTCTTGAGCACGATGTTGCCGGTTCCGCGCTGGATGGCCTCGGAGAAGGTCAGGGCGATGTTGGCCGACCGGGATGCACCTGTGGCGCCATCAGCCGGTGAAAAATGGGTGACACTGGGAGTCGCGATGTCGGCGACGGTCCTGAAATCATAGGTGTTGGTGCCAGCATAGCTGTTGCCTGCGAGGTCGCGAATCGTACCGGCGGCAAAGGTAACGAAATACTGCGTGTTGTCGGCAAGGTCGCTGCTCGGGTCGAGTGTCAGGCTATTGCCGGAGATGGTGATCCGGTCGCTGCTGGCCGCATCGAAGGATTCGATGATTGCGCCGGCCGCGTCCTTCAGTACTATCGACCCCAAGCCGCGCTGGATGGCTTCGGAAAAAGTAACGGCGATGTTGGTGGAGCGCGAGGCGCCATTGGCGCCGTCGGCAGGCGAGAAAGTGGTGACGGTGGGTGCAATGGTATCGGCCAGCGTTCTGAAAGCGTAGGTGCTGGTACCGGCGTATTTGTTGCCGGCGATATCGCGGACGGTACCTGCCGCGAAGGTGGCGAAGTAACGGGTGTTGTAGGCGAGATCGCTGGTCGGGTTGAGCGTCAGGGTATTGCCGGCAATGGAAATCCGGTCGCTGCCGGCCGCATCGAACGATTCAACGACTGTGCCATTGGCCTCCTTGAGCAGGATAGTGCCGGAGCCACGCTGGATCGCCTCTGAAAAGCTGAGAACGATATTGGCCGATCGCGATGCCCCTGCCGCCCCATTGGCCGGAGCGAAGCCGGTGACCGTGGGGGCAAGAGTGTCGGCGACCGTCCTGAAATCATAGGTACTGGTGCCCGCGTATCGATTGCCGGCAAGATCACGCACGGTGCCCAAAGCAAAGGTGACGAAATACTTCGCGTTGAAGGCGAGGTCGCTGGTCGGGTTCAGCGTCAGTGTGTTGCCGGAAATGGACAGCCTCGCGCTGCTGGCCGCGTCAAAGGATTCGACGATTGCACCATTGGCATCCTTCAGTACGATGGCTCCGCTGCCGCGCTGGATGGCCTCGGAGAAGGTGAGGGCGACGTTGGCCGAACGCGAAACGTTGCCGGCACCATCGGCGGGGGAGAACCCGGTGACGGTGGGTGCAGCATTATCGGTCACTGTCCTGAAGTCATAAGTGCTGATGCCGGCGTACTTGTTGCCGGTCAGATCGCGAACAGTCCCGTTGGCAAACGTAACGAAATAGCGCGTGTTGTAGGCCAGATCGTTGCTGGGATCGAGCGTCAGGGTATTGCCGGAAATGGCAATCCTGCTGCTGTTGGCGGCATCGAAGGTTTCGATGATTGCGCCGTTGGCGTCCTTGAGCACGATGGCCCCCGTGCCGCGTTGAATCGCCTCGGAGAATGTCAGCACGATGTTGGCCGAACGCGAGGCGCTGCTGGCGCCATCGGCAGGGGAGAATCCGGTCACGGTGGGCGGGAGCGGATCGGGCGCGGTCTTGAAATCGTAGGAACTGGTGCCGGCATATTTGTTTCCGGCGAGGTCGCGGACGGTACCGGCAGCAAACGTGACGAAGTAGCGCGTGTTGTAAGCAAGGTCGTTGGTTGGGTTAATTGTCAGCGTGTTGCCGGAAATGGAAATCCTGTTGCTGTTGGCCGCATCGAAGGTTTCGATGGTGGCGCCATTGGTATCCTTGAGCACGATGGACCCGGTGCCGCGCTTGATCGACTCGGAGAATGTCAGGACGATATTGGCTGATGCGGCCGCACCGCTGGTGCCATCGGCGGGTGAAAATTGAGACACCGTGGGGGCGACCGTATCGACGCTGCCGAAGTTCAGACGCGCCGGACTGACCGCATTTGAAGCTGCGGCAGCGCTGGGGCTGACCGGTTTGGTTGCGCTTTGGAGACTGCTGGCCAGGGCATTGCTGAGGCGATAGCCGCTCGATGAGATGGATACGATGCTCGATCCCGTTCGTGTGGTGTTGGCTGTCGCCAGCGGCGCTTTTGCGGCAGCGGTGTTCTTCAAGCCGGCAGAGTCAGGCTGTCGGGAATACTGCTTTATCGCCAGATTATTCACTATGCTGACGGAACTCATTTCGAGTGGCCTCGGGTCGGTATCGGAAACGCGGATTTCCAGCTTTCAACAATCCGGTAACGGCACTTTTTTCAGTAGCTTGAGATCGGTGCGCTCGTTCGATATTCCGCCTGTGCGACTATCGACGCGGCGGCACATTGCTATTCTCCTCGCCAATGAAAATCCCCTGCAAGTCAATCGGACCTGCAGGGGATTTTATGGGTTTGATGCCAGTCGAAGCGCAGGCACCCGGCCAGTCAGGCCTTCTGTTGCACCAGCAATCCGGTCAGCTTGTCCAGGGACTTCGAAATTGCAATCATTTCTGCCGAAGGCATCTGACGGATGACCTGTTTTGTCTGTGAATCGACGACGCGCACCACCACTTCACTGGACTCGTTGTCAACCTCAAACTGTACATCTGAAGACGCGGATCTCAGAAAGTCATTGATCTGGCGGGCGACCTGCTTTGCAGATTCGATGCTGGTGGACTGAGCAGCTGGTGGCTGAGCTTTCGGTGGTGCTGTATGCGGCGCTGCAACTGCGTTATCCGTGCCATCACTGGTGTGCGATCCAGACAGAGGAGTCGCCCGCGTCGCGGTTGCTCCGTCCGAAGGTGGTGGAACCTTGCCAATCTGGATATTCATGATCGTGTCCTTACCTGGGAGAAGACTCCCCGGCCGAAATCTTGCTGGTCGGGGAGTTCTTCATGCCGCTTACTTCAGCAGTGCGAGGACGCTTTGCGGCAGCGAATTCGCCTGTGCCAGCATCGCTACGCCAGCTTGTTGCAGGATCTGGTTACGGGTCAGTGTCGCTGTTTCTGCGGCAAAGTCAGCATCCTGGATCCGGCTGCGAGCAGTTGACAGATTCTCGCTGGTGGATGACAGGCTGGCGATGACCGAGTCGAAGCGGTTCTGCGCCGCACCAAGCGTGCTGCGCAAGGTGCTCACCGAACTCAGGGCGCTGTCCACCCGCTGGATCATGGTGTTGGCGTTATCCACGGACAGTGTGTTGGCCGTGCTCAGGTTCCCGGAATCCGCCGCGATCGTGGACGATGCGTATCCCAGGGCGCCCGTGGCTTCGGCACCGCCCAGTTCAAGCGCGGCCGACGAAGTCAGCTTCAATGCCCCGGCGGTGACGCTTGCATAGACATTGCTGACACTGGCATTGATTGCGGTAGCCAGCGCACTGGTACTGTCGTAGGAGCCGGCCATCGAGGTGCCGTTGATGCTGAAGTTGGCCAGGGTAACGCTGCCGGCTGCGACACCATCCGCGGTGCTGGCGATGCTTCCGAAGCCGGCGGTGGTCGCGTTGGTTTCGGCTTGTGTCGGCGACGATGTATTGACGCTGACTTCAACAGCGGCTGAACCCATGGTGGTGTTGGTGATCTTGATGCCACTGCCGCTGGCTGTGGCCAGATAGGCGCCCGGCGTGAATGCCGCATCCAGTTTGGTGTTCAACTCGCTGACGACGGCAGCCAGGTTGGCCGAGTCGTTGCCGTTCAGCGTGATGGATTGGCCGTCCACGGTGAACGTGGCGTTGCTGGTCGGTACTGCGTTGGCGCCGTTGGTCGTCGTCCCCGCCGCGACACCCAGCCCTGCTGCCGTAGCTCCGGCATCGGCCACGGAGATCGCCACGCCCGTGGATGCCAAACCCGTGGCATTCTTGGTGATGGTGAATGCACCGGCATTGTTGGTGACCGTGTAGGTATCCGCACCCGCTGCCGTATCCATCTTGGTTTCGATGGAAGCCGCCATCGCATCGAAGGAGGCGTAATCGGTATTGAGTGTGATTGCCCGGCCATCGATGGTGAGGTTGGCGTTGGTGGTGGTGACTGCCGCTGTCCCCGCGACACCTGCGGAGTTCGTGAATCCGGCAGTGACTGCGCCGGCACTCGCGCCGCTGACGGCGACCGCCGAAGAACTCGTCAGGCTGGTAAAGGTGTACGCGGTACCTGAATCGGTCACGTTGTAACCGGAGAGCTGGCTTTGCAGTGATGCCAATACTCCGGCCCGGTTGGTGAGGTTGGTGTTGAGCGTGACAGCAGTCGCGCCGACGGTGAACGTGGCATTGGTAGTTGCGACCAGATTGGTACCGGCGGTGCCGGCGCGGGTGTTGCCACCGCCGCTGGTAATGCCAGCAGTGGTGGAGGCCGCGTCACCCACGATATCGACTGCAGTGGAGGCTGCGCCGGTCGAGGTACGGGAGATCTTGAAGTCCCCGGTGGTCAAGTCGCCGTTGGCGTCGGCCGTCACCGTGTAGCTGGCGCCCAACTGGGTCGAAATGTCGGCGGCCATATTGGTGTAGCTGCCGTAATTCTGGTCCAGTGTGACTGTCGTGCCGCCGATGGTGAGGGTGCTCGGGGAGCTCGATGCCGTGCCTGCGACACCTGCCGAGTTGGCGATGCCCGAGGCGACTGCCTTGGCGTTGGCAGCGGTGATTGCCACCGCCGTGGTGCTGGTGGCGTGGGTGATGACGACGGCGCCGCTGACCACAGAGGCGGAATAATTCGCGCCCAGTGCCGATGCCTGCATTTTCGTGGTCAGGTCGGCGGCAAAGCCGGCGATGTTGACGCTGTCCGTGTTCATCGTGATTACCGTACCATCGATGGTGAGCGCCGCGGCAGCGTTGGCTGCAGCACCTGCAACACCAGCCGATGCAGCAAAATTGGCCGCCGCTGCATTGACGTCAACGTTGGTCACCTGAATGGCCGCAGTCTGGCCGACATTGGTGAATGTCAGCGTGCCGCTGCTGTTGCCAACGGTGGTGGTGGCCAGATTGCCGCCAGCGGCTTGCACCTGCGTCTGAATGGCCGCGGCAAGCCCGTTTACGTCGGTGTAGTTGGCATTCAGCGTGATATTGGCGGTGGTGATGCCATCGGTTACGTTGAACTGCGCCAGGGCGGCACCCGAGAAATTGAACTGGGAGATGTTGCTCGAACCCTGGACGTTGGTGCCGGCGATCAGGGCGCTCGTGCCATCGTTATCGAAGGACGTGACCGTTTGCGGCGAGGACTTGCCGGCGATCAGCGCCTGGAAGTTGAAGTCGGTGGCCGTGAATGATACTGACCCGGAGGTGAGCGCGCTGCCGGCGACACTGAAGTCAGTCGTGGCAACCGTCTTGGCGTTGGTCGCGCCACCGGCAAAGTTGACCGCAGCCGTGGCAAAGTTGCGCGTGGGCGGGCTGATGACCAGTTTGCCGCTGGTGGCGGCGGATCCGGCGGTGCTGAAGTTGGTCGCCGTGATCGCGCCCGTGGTGGCACTGCCGCCGGTGGCGGAGGCGCCCAGCACGGCCGAGGTGGCGGTGGCGATTGCACCGGCGCCGGCCAGGCGTACGTTGGTGGATAAGCCGACGCTGATGGTTTCACCAACGTTGGCGCCGACCTGGAAATTGGCCGTACCGAAACTGCCATCAAGCAGTTTGGTGCCATTGAACGAGGTTTGCGCGGCGGTGCGGTCGATTTCCGACAGCCGCTGTTGTACTTCAAGATTGATAGCCGCGCGGTCGGTTGCGTTGTTGGTGCTGTTGGTGGCCTGCACCGCCAGTTCACGCACGCGCTGCAGGTTGTTCGTCGTTTCGGCCAATGCTCCTTCAGCGGTTTGCGCCAGCGAAATACCGTCATTGGCATTGCGGATGGCCTGGTTGATACCGCGAATCTGTGTGGAGAAACGGTCTGAAATCGCGAGACCTGCCGCATCATCCTTGGCGCTGTTGATCCGTAGACCGGAGGACAGGCGCTGCAGGGAGGTGGCCAGGGAAGTCTGCGACATTGTCAAATTGCGCTGCGCATTCAGCGACGCAATGTTGGTGTTGATTACGCTGGGCATGATAAATCTCCTTACCGAATGTTCAGAAATACCGGCTTAGGCCGGGCACTTTGGTTTGCTTCGGTAGCGAAGCATTCAACCGCTGTTGCTTGGGTTATCGGAGACTTGGGCAGAAAGGTTTAGTACTAATTTAATCAATGGCCTGCAGGGCAAACTCTGGCGTATCCATGACCGCTTTAACGGCCGCTTCGGGGGAAAGTTGAGGAGTTTCTCACGGCTGTGATTAGGCCTGTCGCTGCAACCGATGTCATCTTTGGGTTGCGTACTCCTGCAAGTCACGAGCAGTTCACGGTTGAATAGACGCATTATTTGCCAGTTGTTGCACAGTTAGGTCTGCCGCTACCCCGCTAGACTGATCCGATCAAACTGGGGAGAGCTGCCATGGCTGACACGACTACTTCGCAATCCGAGTCCGCGCAATATGCGGAGCAGGCTTATCAGAATGGATTGCTGCAGACGTTGCGGCTGGCTGTGGGTTACCACCAGTCTGGGCGCATGGCCGAGGCCGAACAGCTTTACCGGGGGATATTGCAAGGTGAACCCGAACAGCCGCAAGCCAACCACAATCTGGGCTTGTTGATGCTGCAGAAGCAGCAACCGGTGGAGGGGTTGCCGCATCTCGAAGCGGCACTGGCCGCGAAACCCGATTCGGAACGTTACTGGCTGAGTTATATCGATGCCCTGGCGCTGGCCGGCCAGACCGAACGCGCCCTGGAGATGCTCGCATTTGGTCGCGAGCACGGATTGGAGGGAAGCTCGGTGGAGGCGCTGGCCGAACTGCTGAACGCCGGCCAGCCGATGTCGGCACAGCCTGGCTGAAGGAAGCCTTTATCTATCCGTCATTGCGCGAAGGTGCAATTCCAGCGCTTTGATTGCGTGGGTTCCCGTCTTCGCGGGAACGACGACATTTGAATTTATAGCGTGCCCCTTCAGCTTGTTCAGCCGGTTCAGGATGCAACCATGATGCGGTTCTTGCCTACGTGTTTGGCCTCGTACAAGGCCTTGTCGGCACGCCTGATGAGATCGGCGTCGGTTTCCCCGCGAAGGCGAGTGGCCACGCCGGCGCTGAACGTGACCAGCAGTTGCTGGCTGCCCCAGGATACGGGCTTGCTGGCAAGTTCGCGTCGCAGCCGGTTCATGACCGCGGTCGCCTCCTCGATGCGCGAGTCGGGCAGCAACACTATGAATTCATCGCCACCGTAGCGCCCGATCAGGTCATGCGCGCGAATGGTTTCCTTGATGATGGCGACCAGGTGCACCAGCACGATGTCACCGAGCTGATGACCATGCGTGTCATTGATTTGCTTGAAATTGTCGGTGTCAATCAGAACGATGCATAAAGGGGTGCCGTTGCGCTCGGCGCGCGCGGCTTCGCGGGTTAAGGCGTCGTCAAGGCCGCGGCGGTTAAGGGCGCCGGTGAGTTGATCTTCGCGCACCAGCTTGTTGACCAGTTCCAGCTCACTCTTGAGCTGTTCTATGCGCTGCTCGGCATTGACTACCTGCCGGCGCGCATTGGCCACTTCATTGCTGGTGTGCAGCGCGCGAGTCTGGCCCAGTGCCTGGTCCAGGATCGAGATGATGTCGCTGATGTCGCTGGTCTGGCGGATTTGCTGCGCATAGGTCTCGATGCGCTTGTAGTACTCGTCGGTATCGGCGGGCATTCTGTGTTCAGCCCGGGTGCCTGTCACCTGACTTGGGATCTTTGTCCGGGGGGGCGTTGCCAAATGCAACACACCTCCGGGTTTTTCGCTTGCCATGACTGCCTCCCTGTGCTCGACATCGGGAATCTTCCCGATGCCATGCCATCGCAGCCAGACTAACATCGCGGCAAGGGTGGGGCAGGCGCCAAACAGAGGTGGAAAACACCTGCAATTCCGTTCAATACCACGGAGATCCGCATTTTTGCCACTTGGAATTGCTGCTTGCGGCCACGTTAAACGGTTACATGTCCGGACTTGGTGTTGATTTTTCCAGGGTGAAGCGGAAGGTGGCACCCTCCTTGGGTTTTGCTTCGGCACTGACCTTGCCACCATGCTTGATGACAATGCATTGCACGATGCTCAGTCCGATGCCGTTTCCGTCAAATTCCCTGGTCGTGTGCAGGCGCTGGAACGGGGCGAACAGCTTTTCGGCGTAGCGCATGTCGAATCCGGCGCCATTGTCCCGGACCATGATTTCGCCGTCCGGCTGAAGCTGCATCACTTCCACTTTCGCACTATCGGTGCGCGAGGTGAATTTCCAGGCGTTGTCCAGCAGATTTTCCAGAATGATCCGGCTCAGGGCAGGGTCTGCATTGACCGTCATGCCTGGTGCGATCAGGCATTCGATCAGCCGCGAAGGATGGGCCTGCTGCAGTTTAAAGGCCACATCGGCTGCGAGTTGGCTGAAATTGACCGCTCCGCGCCGCAACTGCTGGCGTGATATCCGCGACAGCATGAGCAGGTCGTCGATGAGCGCACCCATGCGCTCCGCGCCAGCGGTGATTCGTCCCAGGCTGTCAATGGTCTCCGGAGCGAGGTTGCCGGTGTCTGCCGAGATGACAATTTTGCTGAAGCCCATGATGGTTCGCAAAGGTGCGCGCAGGTCATGTGATATCGAGTGGCTCAATGAGAGAAGCGCCTGGCTGGATTGTTCCAGCGATTCGGAAAGCTCGGCGACACGCCGCTCCAGTTCAGCGTTGGCACGCCGCAGATCGGCCATTTCCTGTTCATTCTGGTGCGCAAGGAGCGACATGATGTTCAGACCGTGTTCAGATCGTGTTCAGGCCGCACACACGCGGTTTTTGCCGGAGCGCTTGGCCAGGTACATGGCTTTGTCGGCGCGGTCGATTATAGTGGTGGGTGGCTCGGCCTCGGCGCGCTCGGCCACGCCTGCGCTGAAGGTAATCAGCAGGCGATCATTGTCGTGCAGGAAAAACGCCTTGGTGAGGTTGCGCTGCAGCCGGGTCATGACGCCGACGGCTTCTTCCTGCTGTGTTTCGGGCAGCAGCAGCAAGAACTCCTCTCCGCCGTAGCGCGCCAGAACATCGCTTGGCCGCATGGTTCTCTTGATCACGCGCACCAGGTGTTGCAGGGCATCGTCGCCGGTCTGGTGCCCGTAGGTGTCATTCAGGTGCTTGAAATTGTCGATGTCGAGCATGCTTACGCAAAGCGGCTTGCCGGTACGTTCGGCGCGGGCGAGTTCGCGCTTGAAGGCGTCATCCAGGCCGCGGCGGTTGAGTACGCCGGTCAGCTGGTCTTCATGCACCAGCTCGCTGACCTTGTTCAGTTCGCTCTCGAGTTCGCGCACATGTTGCTCGGCCGATTCCACCTGGCGGCGCGCGGTCAGCAGCTCGTCACGTGTGCGGATGGTGTCGAGCTGGGCGGCGCGTGTGTCCTTGAGAAGGTTGTCGAGCACGGCGTTGAGTTGCGTGATGTCATCGGTCTGGCGGATTGTTTGGGCATAGCCTTCCAGGCGCGTATGGTAATCGCCGGTGCTGTCCGACAGGTGGCCCAGGCGGTCGATGAAGCTGGTGATCAGTTGTTTGAGCGCCCCCTTGGCATCCTGAAGGCTGTGTCTCAGTGTGCCTTGCTTGAAGATCACTTCCTTGAGGCGATTCTCCGCATCGGCGATGGCGCTCAGGCTGAGCGGGCGGCCCAAAATGTCCTTCAGTGCGGCAACCTGGCCGGACATCCACTGATCATCACTCAGGAGATCGTGGGTGTTGTCGATCAATAGTCGTAGCAGGCGCAGCAGTCCCTGATGCAATTCGGCGTTGGCGCTGCCGCGCTGTTCCAGCCGGTACCAGAACTTCTTCAGCGAACTGCTCAGCTTATCCAGCGCTTCGCTGCCGCTGGCCTCGCGTGCTGATTGCGCCAGCGCCGTGGCTTCGTCTGCCAGGTCCGGGGCATGTCCGAGTTGCGAGATCACCGCAAAGTCGAGGGTTTGCGCCAGCAGTTCGCGCACTTGCGCCAGCGCATCGGTGCGCACCGGCGGTGACGCGGGCAAGGCCGAGCCATCGCGCCGGACCGCGGTTGCAGGATTGGGTGCCGGTGCTTGCGCCAGTGGGGCCAGTTCCGGCAGCTCGGATGACGCCGGCGCTGTCGCTGACCAGGAGTTCACGAGGCCCCGCAGTTTCGAGGCCAGGCCGACGGCATCCGACCCGGGAACGCCAAGGACTCGCTCCAGACTTTCGCGCTTGCGCGCGGTGGTGAGCTCGCTGTGGCGTGTGTCCCATTGTTTCATCAGATCGAGAATCAGTTGCGCCCACAACGGCGCGCCAGCGCTGGAGTCGTCCTTGGACGCAATCATCGTCAGCAACACGCTGCGAAACTGCGGCCAGTTCTTGTCTGTCACGGTCTTTTCGAGTTCATCCGAAAGGCGGCTGGCATTGGTCTGGGCACGCAGTTCAGCGCTGAGTTGCTGCAATATTTGCTCGGCGGCTGTGCTGGCGTCCTGCTCTCCGGCAATCTCCAGATAGCACTTGCGATAATTTTCCGGGTCCGGGGCGATGCGCCGGGCAGCCATCATGCGCAAGGTTTCCCTGGCAATATCAGAAGGATTGGCGGGCTTATTCATCTTGTGTTGCGTGTCCTGTGTGACTGAAGTTTGCTCTGAGCTTGCCAAGACTGCCACCGTAGCATTTTTTTATACGTTCAATATCCCAAATTCGCATCGCGAATATCGCCATTGTCGCGGCTCCCTTGCGTAGCGCGCGGCTTCGGGCGAACAAGCGGACGTCAAGCAGCACGAGTGCGGCTTTGGATGAAAATCCAGCGTCACCATGGTTCGCCTGCGAGTCGAGTCAGCGCACGCACGTCAGATATCGGCTGGCCGGCCGCAATTCTTTAGCCGCACCATCGCCGTCGAGGTTGCCAGGGGCACTTTAAGGTCGCCAGAGGGCACCAGCCAAGACCTGTAGAGCGACTATCCATGAGCTTCTGCGCGAATTTCCCGACATCTTTTGATGTTTGCCGCGGCTGTCCCGGGGTATCAATCCACCAATTGGTTCTTCAAGGCATAGTGGGTGAGTTCGGCATTATTTTTCAGTTGCATTTTTTGCAGCAGACGGGCGCGGTAGACGCTCACGGTCTTGGGGCTCAGCGACATTTCCTCGGCGATTTCGCTGAGCGTCTTGCCCGATGCAATCAGCCGCATGGTTTCGTATTCACGGTCGGACAAGGTTGCATGCCGTTCCTGGCTGGAGCCATCGGTGAAGTTATTGGCCAGTTCTTCGGCCACGGCGGCACTGATGTACTTGTGGCCGCTCGCCACCTGGCGGATGGCGGTGACCAGCAAGGCGGGCGCACTGGCCTTGTTCAGGTAGCCCGAGGCGCCGGCCTTGATCGAGCGCAGCGCATAGAGTTCCTCCGGGTGCATGCTGAGCATCAGAACGGCGACCCGCGGCTTTTCCTTTTTGAGTAGCTTGAGCGTATCGAGGCCGTTGCGATCCGCCATGGTGATGTCGAGCAGGACCACATCCACGGGGGTTTCGCGCACCAGGTGCATTACCTGAGCGCTGCTTTCGGCTTCGCCGACGACCTGCATGTCATCAGTCTCGGAAATGATGTACGCCAGGCCGCGGCGCAGTATGGCGTGGTCATCCACGATCAGCACTCGAATCATGTTGATTTTTCTTTCCGGATCGTGCCGGCCGCCGGCGCCGCGGGTTTGGTCATCATTCCTGAAGAGAAAAGCAAATGCTGTGCGTCACTTGCCGCAGTCTCCATGCTTTGCGGCAGGGAGCGCGGCAGGTTCACGCTGGCCGTGGTGCCGATGGTTGACTGTGACACGCTGGCCTGCCCGCCCAGATTGATGGCCCGTTCCTGCATGCCGCGAATACCAAAGGCCCTGGGTTTGGATAAATCGGCATCAACCAGGCCGCGGCCGTTATCGTTGACTGTCAGCTTCACGTGATGCTCATCTGCCTCGAGCAGCACATCGACGCGCGACGCGCCGGCATGCTTGGCAACATTGGTCAGGGTCTCCTGGTAGATCCGGAACATGGCCATGGCAATCTCGTCATCCAGCGCAATCTCCTCCACGGCACAGCTGACTTTGCAGGGCATGTCCATGCGTTTTTGAAACTGTGCACTCTGCCATTCGATTGCGGCGACGATGCCCAGGTCGAGTATGCCCGGACGCAAATCGGTGGCGATGCGGCGCGCCGTGTCCAGGGCGCTGTCCACCAGTGCTTCAGTTGAATGCAGGTGCTGCAGTGCCAGATCCGAGCCCGGCACCAGGTCCCTGGCCAGTCTCATGAGTTCGATCTTGGTTGCGGTCAGCGTGCCGCCAAGATCGTCATGGATTTCGCGCGCGATGCGGGTGCGCTCCTGCTCCTTGACCGACTGTATGTGCGCCGACAGTTTGCTCAACTGCTGGCGCGAATGTCGCAATTCAAGCTCGGTCTTCTTGTTTGGCGTGATATTGATGAGCATGCCATCCCACAAAATGCTGCCATCGCCGGCAGGGCGGGGGCTGGCGCGCAGGCTGACCCACTGCACTTCGTCGCTGCCGCTGCCGCGAATGCGACCTTCCCAGTTCCAGTCGGTGAGTGCCCGTGCCGATTCCTGCATGGCTTGCACAAACGTGACTGATTCTTCAGGGGCGATGCGGTCGAAAAACAAGCCAGGGTCGCGCATCACTTCTTGCGAATCCAGGCCCAGCAGCGCGCGACATCCTTCGCTCATGTAGCTGAATGACCAATTCTCATTCTTGTCCAGAAGCAGTTGCAGCACGATGCCGGGAATGTACGCCGCGATGTTCCTGAGTCGCGTATGGCTCTCTTTCAGCGCGCTTTCCAGGAGATGCGCCTGCTTGCGGGTCCTGGCCTGTTCCAGACTGCGTTCCACCGCCGCCGGCAATCGCGCCAGATTGTCCTTCATTACATAATCGTCGGCGCCGTTCCTCATCATTTCCACCGCAACCTCTTCGCCGATCTGGCCGGAGACGACGATGAAGGGGATCTCCAATGAGTGCCGGCGCAACAGTCGCAGGGCTTCCGCCCCGTCGAAGCCGGGCAGGTTGTAATCGGACATGACCAGATCGAAGGTTTCCTCGGCCAGTGCCGCCAGCAGTTCCGGAGCCGATTCCACTTTGCGCAGGGTCGGCTTCAGCCCGGCCTGGCGCAGCGTCTGCAGCACCAGGGCGGCATCGTCCTCGGAGTCCTCGATCAGCAACAGGTGTGGCTTATGGTCAGGCGGCATGATTGATCGTTCCGCTCAAGTATTCAGTTTGCGGATGGGTGGACTGGACATGCAGACTTCTTTGCACTGGGTTTTATGGCTCGATTTACGGTGCCATATTGCAGTGTGTATTTCAACTTAATCATAGCATCAATAAGGTCATGTTGATGCCCGTAACCCCGCGCCGGGGGAGATTCAATTGATCAAATTGAATGACTTAAATGTCACTTTTTCGGTTCTGGTGCGTGACCGGAAATTGATAGGGTGATGACTGGGGAATCGAGTGGATGAGCCGACGTTGTGCGGACCTTGAGCCCGGCCATGCTGCTTTTTTGATTCAAGTCTTGTCCAGCTTGGTCGATATCTCTACTGACGCTGACCGTGGCAGGGTTGGAGCGCAGGATTGAAATGCATCGGGAGCTTGGTTTATATGCGGCGCCATGAACGGCATGTACTGGAAGCGGGATTGGCTGCGGCGGACAGCGCTTCGCGAGCAGCCGTTGATGGCATGGCAAAGGTCATGATCGAGCAGATTCACGGCGCGTGCACGGAATTGCAGCGGGTGGATGAGTTACTGGGAAATGCAATAGAACAGTTGATGTCGGCATTCAATAGTGTGAGCGAGAAGGCGGTGGGATATCAAACCTCGTTGGCCTGCGAAGTAAGGCAGGCAATGGGAACGCCGGATGGACAGCGCTTGCAAGCAGTTGCGCAGAAGGTTGCCAAGGATGTGAACGGCGTGGTGACGGGGCTGCAGTTTCGTGACGTGGTAGGCCAGAAGCTGGGCCACGTGCGCAAGGAACTCGAGAACCTGGAACTGGTGATGCAGCAGATCCGCGCGGTGTCAGCTGACCAGGCCGGACTGACAGCATCACCGGGCCCGGTGGAATTGGCGGCGCAGGTGCAGGAGTTGTTGCAGGAACTGGAGAAGGCACGGGTCGCAAGCCCGGTGCGGCAGGAATTAATGCATGCAGGGGAAATTGAGTTGTTCTGAACTGTGGCGAGACCTGACGAGAAGGAATTAGTGCGGTGAAAAGCATACTTGCAGTTGATGATTCAGCCTCCATTCGCAGAATGGTGTCCTTTACGCTTAAAACCGCCGGCTATGAAGTGATCGAGGCCGTCGATGGCATGGATGCGCTGGCCAAGGCAAAACACAAGGTGATGGACCTGGTCTTGACCGACCAGAACATGCCCCTCATGGATGGGTTGACCCTGGTGCAATCGCTCCGGCAACTCTCCCATTACCGAACCGTGCCGATATTGATACTGACCACCGAGTCAGGCGCGGACATGAAAAGCAAGGGCAAGGCGGCGGGGGCCACTGGCTGGCTGGTCAAGCCGTTCGATCCGCAGCGGCTGATCGATGTGGTGCACAAGGTGCTTGGCTGATGGCAGTGCGAGTTGACCTGAAGCTCCAATGACCAAGGAATTGCAATGACGATCGACATGAGCCAGTTTTACCAGGTGTTTTTCGAGGAGTCGGCTGAACTTCTGGAGAAAATGGAGCAGCTACTGCTCGAACTGGATGTGGCAGCACCCGTCAAGGACGATCTGAACGCAATTTTCCGTACCGCGCACTCCATCAAAGGGGGGGCTGCGACTTTTGGCTTCACCGAAATCACCGGAACCACGCACATACTGGAATCGCTGCTCGACAAGCTGCGCAATGACGAGCTGCAACTGCGCAGTGACATGGTGGACGTGTTCCTCACGGCCGTTGATGTGTTGAAGATGCAGCTGGCCGGGCGCCAATCGGACATCGAGGTGGATGAACAGGCGGTTGCCGATATCTGCCGGTGTCTCAGTCAGCTAGCCAATGGTGAAGTTGCAGCAGGCGAAGCCGTAGCAGACCCCGCTCCGGTAGCGGCGGCGGCCGGTTCCATCAGTGCGCCGGCGGTGCCAGCGCCAGGCGCCAATTCGGATGCCAATCCCTTCGCCGACGGCCTGGCGTTGGTCGATCCCACGCCCGAAAATCTCTTTGCCATCCTGACTGAAACGGTGTCTGAAAATTCGGCAATGGTGATCACAATAAATTCAGAAAATGTTACCAATACTGAATTAAACGACCATTCTGATACTTATGGCTTCTTCAATGAGTCTGAGGCTGCGCCGGCAGCAGTGGTGCCCGTGGTAGCGACGCCGAGCGTTCAGGCGCAGGCGGCGGCGCCGCCGGCAGGCGCACCGGCTGTCGAAGTAACGGCGGAGGGGCACCCCAGGCGCCGTGCCGGTGATCGCGCCGATACTGCTGAAACGACCTCGATTCGCGTCGGCGTCGAAAAAGTGGACCAGCTCATCAATCTGGTGGGTGAACTGGTGATCACTCAGGCGATGCTGGCGCAGACGGTTTCACGCGTGGACCCGCTGGTGGCCGAGTCGCTGAATGCCGGGGTGGGGCAACTGGAGCGCAATACGCGCGACCTGCAGGAATCGGTCATGTCGATCCGCATGATGCCGATCTCGTTCGTGTTCAGCCGCTTCCCGCGCGTGGTGCGCGATCTCGCGGCCAAGCTGCACAAACAGGTCGAACTGAAGACCGTGGGTGAGGGCACCGAGCTGGACAAGGGCTTGATCGAGAAAATTGCCGATCCGCTCAACCACCTGGTGCGCAACAGCCTCGATCACGCCATCGAATCGCCTGAAGACCGCATTGCGGCCGGCAAGGACCCCACCGGAACCATCACACTGCGCGCCTTTCATCAGGGCGGCAACATCATGGTTGAAGTGGCCGACGATGGCGCCGGCCTGAGCCGCCCCAAAATCATGGCCAAGGCGCGTGAACGCGGCATGAATGTCAACGACGCCATGAGCGATCAGGAAGTGTGGTCGCTGATATTCGAACCGGGCTTCTCCACTGCGGCGGTGGTGACCGATGTTTCCGGGCGTGGCGTCGGCATGGATGTCGTGCGGCGCAATGTGCGCGGCATGGGCGGTCGCGTCGAGATCCGCTCGACGCTGGGCAAGGGCACCTGCATTTCCATCCGCCTGCCGCTGACGCTGGCCATCCTCGATGGCATGTCGGTCGCCGTGGGCAAGGAAATTTTCATCGTGCCATTGACCTATATCGTCGAGTCGATGCAGCCGTCGAAGTCCGATATCAAGGCTATCAGTGGTCAGGGGAAAGTCGTGCATGTGCGCGGCGAGTATCTGCCGGTGGTGGCGCTGCACGAGCGGTTCAACATCACGCCCAATGTCAGTGATGCGGAAATGGAGCGCGGCATCCTGGTGATCCTGGAAGCAGAAGGCACCAAGACTGCGCTGTTCGTGGACGAACTGGTGGGTCAACACCAGGTGGTGATCAAGAGCCTGGAGACGAATTATCGCAAGGCTCAGGGAATATCGGGGGCCACCATCATGGGTGATGGCAAGGTGGCACTGATACTGGATGTGGCGGCGCTGGTGCACTGGCCGCTGCAGGATACGCGGCAGGCGGCGTGAGTATTAAAAATTGTTTGCGTGAATAAATTGAAGGGATAGCGATCATGTTTTCAAATATGAAATTGGCAACAAAGTTAAGCCTTGCCTTTGCCGTGCTAGTGGTGATGACGGCGTGTATTGGCGGTCTCGCTATCTGGAAACTGAGTGTGGTCAACGCCAATACGGAAGATATCGCGACCAACTGGCTGCCGAGCATCCAGACGCTCGGTGTACTGCGCAACAAGGCCAATGCCTACCGGCGCCTTGAAAATCGCCACGTATTGAGCCTGAGCGACAAGGAGATGGACGAAATCGAAGCCCAAATGGGCGAGCGTAAAAAAGAGATCGGCGAGGCGATGGCAAAGTACAAGGGCTTGCTCGCCACCGACGAAGACCGGCGCTATTTTGATGACATGGGCAAGGCGCTGGACGCCTACTGGCCGACCAACGCCAAATTGATGCAATTGTCGCGCGGCGGTGAAAAAACCCTGGAACAGGCGAAGGCCTATCTGCGCGGTGACTCCAACTCGGCCTTCCAGAAAATGCTGGATATCCAGGACAAATGGGTGGACCTCAATGACAAGGGGGCCGCTGCTTCGCACAAGGCGGCTGCGGAAACCTATTCGCAGACCAGCACCATGGTGCTGGTGCTGCTGGCGGTAGCACTCGCCATTGCGGTGGTACTGGCTGTGACCATTATCCGCGCCATTCTGAAGCAATTGGGTGCCGACCCTTCTGCAGTATCGGAAGTTGCGACTAAAGTCGCGGCAGGTGATTTGTCAATGCAGATCGAGCTGGCACATGGTGATAGCACCAGCCTGATGGCGTGCATGAAAGCCATGCAGGTAGCGGTTCAGGCGCTGGTGACCGATGCGGCGATGTTGTCGGACGCAGCGGTGGCAGGCAAGTTGGCGACGAGAGCCGATGCGAGCAAGCACCAGGGAGACTTCAATCGCGTGGTGGCCGGTGTCAACAACACGCTGGATGCGGTGATTGGTCCATTGAACGTGGCGGCGAGCTATGTTGATCAGATCTCCAAGGGGGCGATCCCGGCCAAGATCACCGATAGCTACAACGGCGACTTCAACGCCATCAAGAACAACCTGAACCTGTGTATCGATGCGGTCAATGCGCTGGTGGCCGATGCCAATATGCTGTCCATGGCGGCGGTCGAGGGCAAGCTCGAGACGCGAGCCGATGCAAGCAAGCACCAGGGGGATTTCCGCAAGGTGGTCGAAGGGGTGAACGCCACGCTGGACGCCATCGTCGGTCCGGTGAACGAGGTAGTACGCGTGCTCGGTGCGCTGTCCAAGGGAGATCTGACCGAGAAGATCAGCGCCAACTACCAGGGCACCTTCGACAAGTTGAAGGTGGATGCCAACCTGACGGTGGACAAACTGACCGAGATTGTGAGCCAGATCAAGGAGTCGACCGAGTCGATCAACGTGGCCTCCAAGGAGATCGCCTCGGGCAACACGGATCTGTCCAGCCGCACCGAGGAGCAGGCCTCCAGTCTGGA
>CANKAJ010000035.1 GCA_947479645.1 Betaproteobacteria bacterium
GACAATTTGTCGGGCTGTGAACGCGCCAGCTTGACCAGTTCGGGAACCGTCTTGACGCCGAGCGTCGGGGTAACGACCAGCAGCAGCGGCGCTGCCGTCATCAAGCTGATGGGCGCGAAATCCTTCTGCGCATCGTAGGGCAGCTTGGAATAGAAGGCCGGATTGCTGGCCAGCACACCCGCGCCTCCGAGCAGCAGGGTGTAGCCATCCGATGGGGCTTTGGCCGCCAGTTCCATGCCGATGATGCCATTGGCGCCACCCCGATTGTCCACGACCACCTGCTGGCCAAAGCGCTCGTTCAGCTTCTGGCCGAGCACGCGCGCCACCAGGTCCGTCGGTCCGCTGGCGGCGTACGGCACGATGAGCCGGATCGGTTTGGAGGGATAGCTATCGGCACTACGCTCGCTCTGCGCCATGGCCGCCACGCTCAAGCCGGCCAGGATTGCCCCGATGACACTCGCAAGATTTTTCATTTTTCGCACCTCTTCAATAACTGACAGAACTACAACTCAATCACTCGCGTAACCGATCGCGTATTGCCAAAGGTCGGCACATACACCGAATGCGTGCCGGGTCCGCCGGCGACAAGGATGCCGATCTCATCCGGCGTCGGTGAAATCGGCAGCAGGGTGTCCAGGCCAATTTCTCCCAGCTCGGCGCTGCGTGCATCCCGCGTGCGTGCCAGATCCTTGATCGATCGCCGGCTCGCCTGCATTTTGGTCTTTTCCCACAACAGCGCTTTGACATCCGCCTTGCTCAAGCCCGCCAGATGCAAAATGTCTGCGTGTTCCGGCCCGAGCACCAACCAGGGCGCCCCGCCGCACCAGTAATCGTTGCTGGCGGGATAAATCATGGAATCGGCGATGACCCGCAGCAGGTCCATGGCGTCCTTTTCATGGCACAACATGTTCAGCGTGCCGGATGCGCCGACCACCGTGACCGTGCTTTGCTCGGACTTGAAGCCGCGCTCGACATGCAAGGGCATCCACGGACTCGCCGCCTCGTTTTCACTGCAGCAGAACGTGAACTTGCCCGGTTGTCCCTGCGTGGCGCGATCCATCTCGCCGGGCAGCGCGTGCCCGATGTTCTGCATGATCAAATGCACCGCCCGGCCGATGGTGGCATTCGCCCAGTTCCCCTGCCCGAGGCAATTCAACCCGCTGTTCATGCCCAGTTTTTGCGCGACCGGGCCGTTGACGATGACCCAGGCCGTGGCGGCATTGGTCGTCGTCGACACCGCCTGCAGGTTGAATTCAGGTGCGCTGATCGCTTCGACGGCCGCAATCAGCACGGGCATATGACTCGCCTCACAACCTGCCAAGACTGCGTTGACCGCAATCTGCTGCACCGTGGCCACACCGAATCCCGGCGCAACTTCGGCAACCACTTCATCGTGAGCGCGCTGCGTGCCAGCCAACATGCGCTCGACACGCTCCCGCGTTGGCGGGATCACCGGCAAACCATCACCCCACTGCCGCTCGCGATACAGTGCATTGATGGCCTCGATGTCGTCGACCACCTCGACCAGCCCTGATCGGTCTTTTTGACTGACGCTCATTTTGCTCCCGCCTGACAGACCAGTGCGACGATGTCCGCCACATGCTTTTCAGCCAGCTCACGCACCTCCGCGCGGGAGCGAGTGCCCAGCGGGTGAGGGATCACCGCGATCGGCAAATCCGGTTGACCAAAAGCGCTTGCCTGAGCCCGCGCCAGCTTGATAAACGCGGTGGTCGCAATCATCAGTGAGGCCTGCTTGCGTTTGATGACTTCAATACTGTCGTGGATACTCCACGACGTGCAAGAGCCTCAATCACCTGACCCGGTAATGACAAGATTGCACTGTTCGGTCATCTTGTTCATGACCTGCTCGGGCGTCGCAATGCCGGCCATGGGCTTTCTGTGCCTGACCACGGATTTGACGCCGTAGCGTGTCATCAGCAGATCCCCCAGATCATCGGCCAGATGATTGAAATTGGGCTTGGAATTGTCGATGAACCCGACGCTGATTCCGGCCAACCGGCTGAGCACGCGCCTGGATTGTGCAGCATGCTGTTGCCGCAACGGTGCGGTTGGATCGTACACAAGAACGGTCCCGGTCATTGTTACTCCTTTGCAGTCACACGATTTCAGGCTCAAGCTGGCATCAATATGCACTTGAACATTATTATCATTTCGACAGATACTTCATTTTCCTGAAACACTATAGATAAATAATAATATCAATTGAAATAACGCCAAAACCATCAAGTTGAATATTTATTTGCCAATTGGATACTTCCAGCAATTCACCACATGACTCCTCGTCAATGTTGACGATCCTGGATACTCCCTGCGACATTCATCCTTGGCCGATGCACAGCGCGGATGAAAATGGCAGCCCGCCGGTGTATTGACCGGCGAAGGCAATTCGCCTTGTTTTGCAGCCTCTGCAGTCGTGCCCCCGCTGCCCATCTCACGGTTCACGTCCTTGTCGATCCGCGGCACAGCCGCCAGCAGCGCCTGCGTATAGGGGTGCGCGGGTGATCGCAGCACTTCATCGACAGTGCCGCGTTCAATGATGCGCCCCAGATACATGACGGCCACTTCATGTGCCAGAAATTCCACAACGGCGAGATTGTGGGTGATGAAAAGATAGGACAGACCCAGTTCCGACTGCAGCGATTTGAGCAGATTGAGTATCTGTGCCTGCACCGAAACATCCAGCGCACTGGTCGGCTCATCGCAGACAATCAGTCGCGGCTTGACCGCCAGCGCGCGGGCAATCGCGATGCGCTGGCGCTGGCCGCCGGAGAATTCGTGAGGATAGCGACGCTGCGCATCTTTGGGCAAGCCCACCTGATCGAGCAGCTCATCTACGCGTTTCTGAATGGCATCTCTGGCCAGGTCCCTGACTCCAGGCTGGTTCATAGCATGCCCTGCAACCCCCAGTGCCAGCAATCCCTCCGACAGGATGTCCCCGACCCGCATGCGCGGATTGAGGGAGGCATAGGGATCCTGGAAGATAATCTGAATATCGCTGCGATAGCCGCGCAGCGCCTCACCGCGCAGGGCCGTCAACTCAGCTCCCTGAAAATTCACCGATCCCGCGGTTGGACGGATAAGTTGCAATATGGCCTTGCCCGCCGTGGTCTTGCCGCAGCCGGATTCGCCCACCAGCGCGAGCGTCCTGCCCGCAGCGATGTCGAGCGAAATGCCATCCACCGCCTTGACGTATGCGACGGTGCGCTTGAGCAAGCCCTTGCGGATGGGGAAATGCACCTTGAGATCACGCACGATGAGCAGCGGCGCAGCATCGGCGGGAGCGCCGGTACCCAGAGTACCAGTCGTTACTGCCACCGGCCGGGACCGTGCGGGGAAGCGCCCCTTTTCGGTGACATGCACACAACGAACACGGTGACCGCTTGTATCCGGAGCCACCGGCATCAAGGCGGGTTCACCCTGGCCACAGCGCTCATAGGCAAAGTCGCAGCGATCGGCGAAACGGCAGCCATGAAACGCCGCCGTCAATGGCGGCACCTGGCCGCGGATGACTGCGAGCGCGCCACCACGTCCTTCCGCTCCGGGCAGCGCTTCGAAGAGTTTGCGGGAATACGGATGTTGGGGCGATGCGAAGAACTGCTGTCGGTCGGCCACCTCGACAATGCGGCCTGCGTACATCACGGCCACGCGATGCGCCATGCTCGCCACAATGCCCAGATCATGCGTAATCAGCAGAATGGACATACCGCGCTCGCGCTGCAGTTTGCGCAGCAGGTCCAGCACCTGCGCCTGAATGGTGACATCCAGCGCCGTGGTCGGTTCATCGGCAATCAGCAGATCCGGATCACCGGCCAGCGCCATGGCCACCATGACGCGCTGCTTCATGCCCCCGGAAAACTGAAAGGGATACTCGCCGGCGCGCCGTTCCGCATCCGGAATGCCCACCTGATCAAGCAGTTCGACAATGCGCTTGCGCATTGCCTGCGGTGATAGCCGGCCATGCCGGCGTAACACCTCTTCCACCTGGGCGCCGACCGTCAACACCGGGTTCAGACTTGTGGTCGGTTCCTGGAAAATCATGGCAATGCGACGACCGCGAACATCGCGCATGTCCCGTTCGGTTAATTCAAATAACTCGGTTGCGCCAAGCTGTGCATTCCCGGCAACAATCTCGGCAGTTTCAGGCAACAGGCGCAGGATGGACAGGGCCGTCATGCTTTTGCCGCAGCCGGACTCGCCCACGACCGCGAAAGTCTCGCCGCGCCGTATCTCCAGATCGATGCCGTCCACCGCACGCACCGGCGCCGGCTCGACGTCGATCCAGGTCTTCAGTCCGCTGATATTGAGCAAGGTGTCACTCATGCCGCAGCCGCCTCGGCCATGTGCCGATTTCGCGGCGACACCCGCACGCGTGGATCAAACGCATCACGCACCGCGTCGGCGAACAGATTGGCCGCCAGCACCAGCACCAGCATGAACATAAAGGCGCTGGCGAGAGACCACCACACCATCGGCTCGCGCCCCATCTCCAGGCGCGCTGCGTTGATCATGGTGCCAAAACTGATCATGCTCGGGTCAACGCCGACGCCGACATAGGACAACACCGCCTCGGCCAGCACCAGCCCGGAAAAATCCATGACCACCGAGATCAGCACGATATGCATGACGTTGGGCAGGATGTGGCGCAGCATGATGTTCCAGTGAGAAACACCGAAGGCCTGCGCCGCCTGCACATATTCCAGCTCGCGCAGCTTCAAGGCCTCGCCACGCAACAGCCTGCACAATCCGGTCCAACTGGTGACACCAAGGATGATGCACAGAAACAGCAGCCGGAAATCGGCGCGCTGCGCCGTCGTCGGAAACAGTTCCGGCGAGGCTTCCATCTGCACCTGCAGCACCAGTACCGCCGCAGCAATCAGCAGCACACCGGGAATGGAGTTGAGCGTGGTGTAGAGGTACTGGATGATGTCGTCGATCCAGCCGCAAAAGTAACCGGCCATGATGCCAAACAACACGGCAAAGGGCAGCATCACCAGCGTGGTCAGGGTGCCGATGACCAGCGCCGTGCGTATGCTTTTGAGGGACAGGAACAACACGTCCTGCCCCACCTTGTCGGTTCCCAGCACGTGATAACCGCGTGCCAGCAATGTGGCCGGGACCACAATCAGGAATATCAGGCCCAGCGTAATCAGCACGGTTCGCCAGGGCACCACCGTTTTGCCGCGCCATACCGCGTCAGAAAAAGCCCCGATTGACGCGTAGGCCGGTGCAGTCGGTTTGACCGCGATCAGCAACAGAAAGGCGGCAATGCTCCAGGCGAACAACGCCAAACCCATGCCTTTGAACACGGTCAGCAAAATGTCCCAGCCCCATTCCGTTTCCGCATCCTTGAGATGGGCGCCGCCATTGCGCAGCCGCGGATAGTCACGAACCTGCCCACGACCAGGCACTTCCATGGTTTCCTTGGCATAGGCATGCGTCGCCAGTGGCGCAGAATAAGTGCGTTCGGTACGCGATGACAGGTGGGCGAGAGCCACATCGAGTACGCTTTTGACTTCCGGCGCGTAGGCAGTTGCCGCACCTGCAGGGCGTTTCGCTTCGGCATTGCCTGCGGGCTCAATGGCCTGTCGGAAATGCAATGAATCCAGGAATCCGACCGCAACGAATGCCAGCAGCACCACCGCCGCACTCACCGCAGCCGGAGTCTGCGCGACGCGCCGCCAGGGTGCCCGCAAGTGCTCATGTTGCCGCGCGTAGAAGGCGAAAGCGGCAATCACCGCCAGCAGCACAAAGATCAACGCATCGGTCCAGAGAATGATGGGAAGGAACACGCCGTCGCCTTATTCGAACCGCACCCTGGGATCAACCAGGGTGTAGGAAATATCGGTCAGCAGCAGGCCCAGGATATACAGCACCGAGCCGATGAACACCATCGAGCGCACCACGCCAAAGTCCTGCGCCTGTATGGCCTCGATGGTGTAACTACCCAGCCCGGGAATGCCGAAGAACGATTCCGAGATCAGGCTGCCCATGAACAACAGCGGAATCGCCACCACGGCCCCGGTCAATATCGGGATCATCGCGTTCTTCAGTACATGCCGGAAAAACACCGTCGTCTCGGCCAACCCCTTGGCCCGCGCCGTACGCACGTAATCCCGGCTGACTTCCTCCAGAAAAATGGTGCGATACCAGCGCGCGCTTGAGCCGATGCCGCCAATGATCCCGATCAACACCGGCAGGAACAGGAATTTCGCCGCATCAATCCCCGGCGCATAGCCCGATATCGGCACCAGACTCCATATCTTGGCCACGAGATACTGGCCGCCGATGATGTAGAACAAACCGGAAATCGACATCATGGCGATACACAGCACCACGCCCCAGAAATCAATATAGGTGGCGCGAAAGAAGGCCATCAATAACGCGAACGAAATATAGGCAGCGAGGCCGATCAGGAATACCGGCAAGGCGAGGGCAAGGCTGGGCCACATGCGGGTCTGGATCTCGTGCGAAATATCGCGGCCGTCATCAGACTGGCCGAAGTTGAAGCGGAACATCTCCAGAGATTTCTGGAAATAAAGGGTATCGGTCATCCGTGACATTCCCGCCGCTTCCGCATTGAAGATAAGCGGTTTGTCATATCCATGTTCGGCCTTCCAGCGCGTAATGGCCTCCGCTGTCACGCGTTTCGCCCCCAATTGCATGCGCGCCATGTCATCCGGGGTGTTGACCTTGAAGAAAAGCCAGAACGTGATCAGATTGACACCAATCAGGATCAATACCGCATACAGGCAACGGCGAACGATATAGGCGGTCATCCGCGCTTCCCGGCTGCCGATTGCAGCGCAGGTCTTGCCACCTGGCGCTCGCGCCTGCGCCAGCTTCGCAGTGCCGGCCATGCAGACAGCAGCAGCAATGCAATAACCAGCGTAAGCGGCCACACCATGGGCCGATTCCATTCGGCCCGTTTTTGCTCTCGCAACGCAGTGTCGAGTCGATAAAACTTCAAACCATTGCGCGCCATCTGATTGGGTTTTACGTTGGTCAGCCAGTCGTGATAAAGCCCGTAGTCCTTGGGGTGGAATCCCCATGCCCAGGGCGCATCCTCACGCAGAATGACCACCATGCGGTCAATCACGGCTTGACGCTCCGGACCATTTTCCATGTTGTTCATGCGCTCGAAAAGGCGATCGAATTCCGGATTCTGATAATTGGCCTTGTTCTCGCCATTGGCCTTGGCGCCGGAATTGGGGCCATAGAGCAGAAACAGGAAATTTTCCGGATCGGGATAGTCGGCATTCCATCCCAGAAAGAACATCTGTGTGTTGCCCTTGCGGATCTTCTCCTGGAAGCGGTTCCAGTCAGAGGAACGGATATCGAGCTGGATATTGATCTTTTCGAATTGTTTTCTATACCAGTCCAGTCGCGCCTTGTCACCCGGCCCACCCGCAGTGGTATCCAGATACAGCACCAGCGGCAGTCCGGTACGCGTATGCCGTCCATCGGGATAGCCTGCTTCAGCCAGCAGCTTCTTCGCCACCTCCAATGAGCGTCGCCTGGCATTGCCGTCCTTGTTTTCATACACCACCGGGTTGACGCCCTCGACACCGTCGCGAAACCCGAAGATGCCGGGAGGAATGGGGCCCTGCCCCGCGATACCGCGGCCATTGGCGAAAATCGAAATGTATTCGTCAAAATCGACGGCGATGGAAATGGCTTGGCGCAGCTTCCTGGTCTGCTCCCGCTGCAATCCATCGCCAGCACCGCCCACGACCGGATCAAGCCAGTTGAACGCCAAATAGTAACTTGAGGTCGCCACCGAAGTCTTCAGGCGTATTCCATGACTCTCCATCTCTGGCGACAAGCTCGCCTCGCCGGTGCTGCCAACGCGCACGGCACTGTCAAAACTGTCACTGGAAATACCGGACCTGTCGTAGTAACCCTGCAGAAACTTGTTCCAGTAGGGGATGCCTTCCTTTTCACGGGTAAACACCACTTTGTCGATGAACGGCCCCATCTTGCCTGCTTCGGCCAGCATGCCTGCGGGACCATCCTCCGGTTCCCCCTCGGAAGGATAGGGTTCCCCACGAAAATGAACGTTGCGCTCGAGCACCATGCGCGAGTTGGGGTCATTCTCGGTCAGCCGGTACGGCCCTGTTCCAACCGGATACCAGTCCAGCGTGATGTTTCTTTGCGCCAGTCCCGGTTGCCCATAGAAACGGTCTGCTTCAATCGGGATAGGTGCGAAAAAAGGCATGGCCAGCCAGTAAATGAATTGCGGATACTTGCCATTGAGCCTGATGCGATAGGTATATCGATCGACTGACGTCACGCCTTCAATGTCGAAGCGATTCAAGTCCAGCATAGGGGGGACCTGCCCGGGCTTGCGTGCAGCCTGCAGTTTCTTTTCCTCGACAACAAGCAGATCCGAATACGCCTTCAATCCAACGATGTACTCGCTCATGTGGCCAAAGATCGGCGAATTGACTCGCGGACTCGCCAGTCGCTTTATTTGATAAACATAGTCATCCGCAGTCAGCTCCCGAGTGCCGGTCATTGGAAAATCCCGCAGCCGGAATTTATCACGCATCGATGCAGCATCAAGATTCAGATACAGCGGCCTGCCTTGAGTATCCGTGGCAAAGGCTGGATGAGGTGCATATCGAATCCCGGGGCTGATGCGTACTTCGTAGACACTGTAGGCCACATTGAGGGCATCACCGCTCGCGGGCAATTCACGGTTACGCGCATCGTAGAAGCGCGGCCTGGGCAAAGCCGTCGCAGTGGCAGGAATCAGCTTGAAGGGGCGTTTGAGATAGTGGTATTGCAATGGCGGTTCATAAATCTGCGAAATGAAATCACTTTCATCCGATGTGTAGGATTGCGCCGGATCCAGATGCTTGGGACGTTCGCTGAACGAACTGTAGAGTATGTTTCCACCACGCTCGGCAATCGGATAGGGATCATTCCAGACATTGCCACAGCCGCCCAGCAACGCATAAAAGCCCATCAGCATAACCAGCTGGAAAACCCTCATCACCCGAAGTTCGGCGAAACGCGGTGCTGGCAACGGCAAAGATTTCATATCAGCAAGTTTAGCGAAAAACGGCTCGCTGGGCGGCTCAAATGCGACGTAGGGCCTGAGAGCTGCACGCTATAATCGCATCGTTTTGCAAATGGAGCATTCATGAGTATTCTTGCCAAAAAACGCATTCTCATTACCGGGTTACTCAGCAATCGCTCAATTGCATACGGTATCGCCCATGCAGCGCGGCGCGAAGGCGCTGAACTCGCGTTTACCTATCAGAACGATCGAATCAAGGACAGGGTCGTTGATCTTGCCGCAGAATTCAACTCAAAACAGGTTTTTCCATGCGATGTTGCAAACGATTCTGAAATAGACGGCCTGTTTGCGGATCTGGGCAAGAACTGGGACTGCCTGGATGGACTGGTGCACGCGCTGGCATTTGCGCCGCGAGAGGCCATCGCAGGGGATTTTCTTGACGGCCTTTCGCGCGAAGCATTCCGGGAGGCACTTGACGTATCGGCTTACAGTTTTCCGGCAATGGCCAAGGCAGCCCTACCACTGCTAAAGAAATCCAAGGCTGCGGCGGGAGGAGCTTTGCTTACACTGAGTTATCTGGGCGCAGTACGAACCGTACCTCATTACAACACCATGGGCCTGGCCAAGGCCAGTCTGGAGGCCTCTGTGCGTTATTTGGCCGGGAGCCTGGGCCCCATGGGCATACGTGTCAACGGAATATCGGCTGGCCCGATCAGGACGCTTGCCGCCAGCGGGATTGCAGGTTTTGGAAAGATTCTCAAGCATGTCGAGGAAAACTCACCGCTGCGGCGCAATGTGACCATTCATGATGTGGGCAATGCCGCTGCCTTTCTGCTGTCTGACCTTGCCTCCGGCATTACAGGCGAAATAACCTATGTCGACGCCGGATTCAACACCGTGGCTGGCGGGATGCTGAGCATGGCTGATGTATGATTGGGACGAACTCATACGGTTAAATTGTCCAAGATGAAATCGCTGAAGATTTGGGCATGCCTGAAAGGCAGTTGAGATTCAGTGATTCTGAAACGCGGCTTTATTGTTTCTTCTGCAACAGATCCTTGTTGATCTGTATTTTCGCGCCTGCACGCAAACTGGCAAGAAATGCCTTGAATTCCTGTGTCCCGTTCAGACGCGCCAATTCGCTTTGCATATTTTTTTGCATTGCTTCATCAACAGCTTTACCAGCCACCACCTTGCTGATCCGGTAGATTGCATAACCATCGGGCAGATCCACGCCCACATAAGCGGGCAATTTAGTCACATCTGCTCGGAACACACGCCCGGCAGCCTCAGGGCGAAGACCAGCAGTACTGTCCCGACTGACCATCTTGGCACCACCGAAACTGATGCCAGTTGCGTCACCCTTGTTCAGTTCTGCGAGCTTTTCGGCGCCCTGCTTTCGCGCCAGCATTGTCGCTTCCTTATCGACCAGACGCTTCAGGACTTCAGCACGCACTTCATCCAGTGGTCGTTGCGAGGCAGCCTTGTGCTCCAACGCGCGCGCCGACACCAGTGTTCCAGGTGCAATCTCCACTGCCTCGGTATTTCGATGGTTCTTGATCACGTCATCAGAGAATAATGCCGCCAGCAATTTGGGGTTGTTGAGCACGACCACGGGCGCTGACGCGCGGGTAGCCCAACCGGACTGCTGGATGGTTAGTTTGAACCGTTCGGCGGCCGGCTTGAGCGAATCGGATTGTTCGTACACCATATTGCTGAACGCTTCTGCCGCTTCTGAAAAACGACGACCCGATTTTTGCTTCTTGAGTTCAGCCTCAATCTCGGGACGAACCTGATCGAAGCTTTTTACCTTGCCTGGCTTGATCCCGGTGAGGCGGATGATATGCAAACCAAAGTCCGATTCAATCGGGCCGGCAATCTCGCCTGACTTCATCCCGAAGGCCGTTTCCTCAAAGGCCTTGACCATCATGCCACGGGAAAAATAACCCAAGTCGCCACCTTTTGAAGCAGAGCCTGGATCATCTGAGTTTTTCTTGGCGAGTTCGGTAAAAATGGCAGGCGTCTTCTTCACCTGCTCTGCAAGTAAATTGGCTTTTTCCCGCGCCTTGGCCTTGTCGCCATCGCTCGCACCCTGCTTGTACGCGATCAAAATATGGCTGGCCTGGCGTTGTTCGGCCTCACCGTATTTGGCGAGATTATCCTGGTATATCTTCTTTATTTCATCAGCCTGCACCGGCTCGGCAGCCAGTAATGCGTCGCCATTGAGCACCACATACTCAATACGCACCTGCTCGGGCAACTGAAATTGCGCACTATTGGCGCCATAGTAGGCCTGTACTGCCTCGGCGGTAGGCTTGATCTGCGCCATGAATTGCTTCATGTTCAACGCATATTCCGCGACTTCCCGCTGCTGGAGTCTGTACTCGGCAATATATTGCGCCACTGACTTGGACGCAGTGCCCGATTCGGAAAGTGCAGCAGAGAGCTGCTGCATCATCAGGTCACGACGAATCGAATTTTCAAATACCGTTGGCGAGTATCCTTCCGCACGCAAGGCCGACTCATATTGGGTTTTGGAGAATTTACCATCCACCTGAAAAGCGGGGATGGAAGCAACGACATCCCTCAGTTGTTCGTCACTGACACTCAGTTTTGAACTGACTGCATATTGTGTCAGCAAACGCTGAGAAATCATGCCTTCCAGCATTTCGCTTCTCATCTCGGGGGAGTCCAGCATCGCCTGACTGAAATTCCCACCCAGCATTCGACGCAACCGCTCCTGCTGCTGTCGCAGGTTTTCCGCGAACTCCTGCTCGGTGATTTTCTGGTCCCCGACCGAAGCGACGCCGACACCCAGATTCGCGGCAGCCTGATAAGACTCAACGCCGAAAAAGGCAAATGGCAATGCAACCAACCCGAGCAGCAGTTGCATCCAACGCTTGTGATTATGTACCCAATCAAACATGCTCATTAGCTCATACTGGCTGTGCCTCAGCCGAAGAACGCTTCCTCGACGGCAAATGCACCAGAAACGAAAAAGGCGAACCGTGGTTCGCCTGGAAGACTTGGCGGAGTGGACGGGACTCGAACCCGCGACCCCCGGCGTGACAGGCCGGTATTCTAACCAACTGAACTACCACTCCACAGACCTACTCACTACACTGCTACCTAGCCAGTCATCTCGAAAAATGACTGGTGGGTGCTGAGAGGCTCGAACTCCCGACATTCGCCTTGTAAGGGCGACGCTCTACCAGCTGAGCTAAGCACCCTTTCAAAAACAAGCCCGGCCACAGTTGTCACTGGACGGGCAGCGCGCTGAAGGAATGCTAGTTTACTGCATCCTTGAGTGCTTTGCCAGCACGAAACTTAGGAACTTTCGCTGCTTTGATCTTTATTGCATCTCCGGTACGCGGATTACGCCCCGCCCGAGCGGCACGCTTGCCCACATAAAACGTGCCAAATCCAACCAGTGTCACCATACCGCCCTTCTTGAGCGTAGTCTTGATCGCTGTCACTGTCGCTTCAATGGCACGCCCAGCTGCCGCTTTGGATATATCTGCAGACCTAGCAACATGATCGATGATATCAATCTTATTCACTTACTTACCCCCTCAGAAATTTGTTCTGGATGTGGTGGCGCACTAATTTCTTTAGCGCAATGCATCCGGATTTAATTCAGACGCAGCGTCAAAATCAATTTGTATTTTATCGCAACCGCAAGGCCCCGCACCAACTGCTCAGGCCTCATTTTTATTGTTTCAATTGTCACCAACAGCAGGCTTGAGCGCAAGGAATTCCAATGAGTCCCTTACGCTGCTGCCCAACACTCAATGGGTACGCAAAGTTTCCGCTGCCTTTTCTTCAGCAACTGCAGCTTGAGTCGTAATCACCGGCGCCTTGAGTGGCTCCGGCTGACGCTCAAGCGCGCGCTCCAGCACTGTGTCAATCCACTTTACTGGGACAATCTCAAGCTGACTCTTGATATTTTCGGGAATCTCGGTCAGATCCTTTACGTTTTCTTCAGGAATCAACACAGTCTTGATCTCACCGCGATGTGCCGCCAGTAATTTTTCCTTAAGACCACCAATAGGCAACACTTCGCCTCTGAGCGTGATTTCTCCAGTCATTGCAACATCTGCACGCACTGGAATTCCGGTCAACGCCGACACAATCGCCGTCGCCATTGCTGCTCCGGCACTCGGCCCATCCTTGGGTGTGGCGCCCTCCGGAAGGTGAATGTGTATGTCGTTTTTCTCAAAGGCGTCTGCGGGAATTCCCAGTCGCTCTGAGCGACTGCGCACTACGGTCAGTGCAGCCTGGATGGATTCCTGCATGACCTCGCCCAGCTTTCCTGTTCGCTGGACCTTGCCTTTGCCAGGAACAATCGCGACTTCAATCGTCAGCAACTCGCCACCAACTTCAGTCCAAGCCAGACCAGTGACCTGACCGACCTGATTTTCCTTTTCCGCCATTCCAAATGAGTACTTGCGCACCCCCAGAAATTTATCGAGATTCTTGGGCGTTACTACCATTCGCTTGTCGCGCGCCTTGGTCACCAGCGTCTTTACCACCTTTCGCGCAATTTTGGACAATTCGCGCTCAAGGCTTCGCACTCCTGCTTCGCGAGTGTAGTAGCGAATGATGTCGCGAATCGCGCCTTCATTGACCTGCATTTCCTCCTTCTTGACCCCGTTGTTTTTCATCTGCTTGGGAAGCAGGTAGCGCTGCGCAATGTTGACCTTCTCATCTTCGGTATACCCGGAGAGGCGTATCACTTCCATGCGATCGAGCAACGCTGGCGGAATATTCAGGGTATTCGATGTCGCCACGAACATGACTTCCGACAAGTCGTACTCAACTTCTACGTAATGATCAACAAAAGTGTGATTCTGTTCCGGGTCCAGCACCTCAAGCAGCGCCGATGATGGGTCGCCACGGAAGTCCATGCCCATCTTGTCGACTTCGTCCAACAGGAATAGTGGATTCCTCACACCAGCCCGCGTCATGTTCTGCAGCAGCTTACCGGGCATCGATCCAATATAGGTACGACGATGGCCACGAATCTCCGCCTCGTCACGAACGCCACCCAGTGACATGCGCACGAACTTGCGGTTGGTTGCCTTGGCAATCGACTGTCCCAGTGAAGTCTTGCCGACACCTGGTGGCCCCACCAGACACAGAATCGGCGCCTTCATGCGCTCGACACGACTTTGCACAGCGAGATACTCGAGAATGCGTTCCTTCACCTTCTCCAGCCCGTAATGATCTGCATCGAGAATGGCTTCAGCCGCAGTAATATCCTTGGAGATCTTGCTCTTCTTTTTCCAGGGAAGATTGATCAGCGTCTCTATATAGTTGCGCACCACCGTGGCTTCAGCAGACATTGGTGACATCAAGCGCAGCTTCTTGAACTCCGAATCAGCTTTCTTGCGGGCTTCCTTGGGCATGCGTGCAGCCTTGATGCGCTTGTCCATCTCTTCAAGATCAGCGCCATCCTCGCCTTCGCCAAGCTCCTTCTGGATCGCCTTAACCTGCTCGTTGAGGTAATACTCGCGCTGGCTTTTCTCCATCTGACGCTTGACGCGGCCGCGGATGCGCTTTTCCACCTGCAGAATATCGATCTCCGCCTCAAGCTGAGACAACAGATGATCAAGGCGCTGCTTGACATCGAACATCTCCAGCACTTCCTGCTTCTGCTCCAGCTTCAGTGGCAGGTGCGCTGCAATCGTGTCAGCAAGCCGGCCTGCTTCCTCTATACCGGCCAGCGAAGTCAATATTTCCGGAGGAATCTTCTTGTTCAATTTGACGTATTGATCAAATTGCGCAATCAGTGCCCGGCGCATCGCCTCGACTTCGGTGTTGTCACTGGCATCATGTGCCAGCGGAATTGCGCCAGCAACATAGTGCGTACGTGCATCTTCAATGCCCTGAATGCGCGCGCGCTGCGAGCCTTCGACCAGCACTTTGACCGTGCCATCGGGGAGCTTCAGCATTTGCAGAATATTGGCAATACAGCCGATCTTGTAGAGATCGTCATCCGAAGGCTCATCCTTGGCTGCAGATTTCTGAGCCACAAGCAGAATCGATTTGCCTGCTTCCATGGCAATTTCCATTGCCTTTATCGACTTCGGGCGTCCGACAAACAAGGGTATGACCATATGGGGAAAGACAACCACATCCCTCAATGGCAATAGCGGGAGTTGAATCATTTCAGGAGACTCTTCAGTTTCATTGGTCATGGTGTTCCCGCCAAAAAAGAAATACTGGGTTCATATTGGTGCATATTTCGGGAAATCAACATGATAAAACGCACATTGGACTAGATTTTCTTCACATGGGCCTGATGCAGGGATTTCCGCAGCGACACAACGCCTCAGTCTCAAACACCAAGACCCAAAATAAAACGAGGGGGTATGCCCCTCGCATGCCGCTACTTTAACCAGCCATTACGGTTCTGCAATGGCCTTTCGGTTCAGTTTACGCCGGAACCTGCCACTTTCGGCTGGTCGGCATATATCAACAAGGGTTTTCCTTCACCGAGAATGGTCGCCTCATCAACAACGACCTTGCTGACATTTTCCATGGTCGGCAAATCGAACATGATATCGAGCAAGACCTGTTCCAGAATCGATCTCAGCCCACGCGCACCTGTTTTGCGAGCCAAGGCCTTGCGGGCAATTGCGAGCAGTCCGGCAGGGCGAACCTCCAGATCAACCCCCTCCATCGCAAATAGCTTCTGATACTGCTTGATCAATGCATTCTTGGGCTCGGTCAATATCTGAATGAGCGCCTTCTCATCCAGTTCTTCAAGCGTCGCCAGTACGGGCAGGCGCCCCACAAACTCGGGGATCAAGCCATACTTGATCAGATCCTCAGGCTCGACCGTCCTGAGAATCTCGCCTATGTCCTTTGAGTTCTTCAGGCTACGCACATCTGCACCAAAGCCGATTCCGCTTTTCTCCGAACGGCCGCGAATGATTTTTTCCAGTCCGTCAAATGCCCCGCCACAGACAAACAGGATATTGGTGGTGTCGACCTGGACGAAATCCTGATTCGGGTGCTTTCGCCCACCCTGCGGAGGAACGGATGCAACAGTGCCTTCAATCAGCTTGAGCAATGCTTGCTGCACGCCTTCCCCTGAAACATCGCGGGTAATCGACGGGTTGTCCGATTTGCGCGAAATCTTGTCAATTTCATCAATATAAACAATGCCACGTTTAGCTTTGTCGATATCGTAGTCGCAATTCTGCAGCAGCTTCTGGATGATATTTTCGACATCCTCGCCCACATAGCCGGCCTCGGTCAGCGTTGTAGCGTCAGCGATGACAAACGGTACATTGAGAAGGCGCGCCAGTGTCTGCGCCAGAAGCGTCTTTCCTGAACCGGTAGGACCCACCAGCAGAATATTGGATTTCGCGAGTTCCACCTCATCGGTCTTCGACAGGTGTTTCAAACGCTTGTAGTGATTGTATACCGCCACCGACAGGATCTTCTTTGCCTGAACCTGCCCTATGACATACTCGTCAAGAATTTCGCAGATTTCCTTGGGGGTCGGCAGGTCGGATTTGGCGGGCTTACCGCCTTTGTCCGTTGAGTTTTCCTCGCGAATGATATCGTTGCATAGCT
Source organism: Betaproteobacteria bacterium (assembly GCA_947479645.1). Classification (GTDB taxonomy): domain Bacteria; phylum Pseudomonadota; class Gammaproteobacteria; order Burkholderiales; family SG8-39; genus CAIYPG01. The sequence goes on from CANKAJ010000035.1 coordinate 16,631, forward strand.
CGATGCATTCGTCGCAAATGAACACTGATGGCCCGGCGATGAGCTTGCGCACCTCATGCTGGCTTTTGCCGCAAAAGGAGCAATACAGTAGCTTTTCGCTGCTCGATTTGTCTGTCATCACCCAGTCTCCGTCAAACCCATATTAAGCGAAGAGATTATGCCGCAACCTCGGCGCGCGTTGTCAGTACCCGGTCTATTAGTCCGTACTGTTTTGCTTCTTCAGCGGAAAGGAAGTTGTCCCGATCCGTGTCGCGCCCCACTTTATCCACTGGCTGTCCGGTATGTTTGGACATGATCTCATTGAGCTTTTCACGAAGATACAATATTTCCCTGGCATGAATCTCGATATCGGAAGCCTGCCCCTGGAACCCCCCCATGGGCTGATGGATCATGACGCGTGAATTCGGCAGACAAGTGCGCTTGCCGGCCGCTCCTGCGCAAAGCAACAGCGCGCCCATACTGGCAGCCTGACCAACACACAACGTGGACACGTCCGGCTTGACGAACTGCATGGTGTCGTAAATAGCCAAGCCAGCCGAAACCGAACCACCCGGAGAATTGATATAAAAGAAAATATCCTTGTCCGGATTGTCCGACTCAAGAAACAGCAACTGAGCCACGATCAAATTGGCCGAACTCTCGTTGACCGGCCCTACAAGAAATACCACGCGCTCCTTGAGCAAGCGTGAATAGATGTCGTAGGCGCGCTCACCACGGCCACTTTGCTCGATAACCATTGGGACCATGCCCAAACCCTGAGGTTCCTGTGCCATCGAACTGGCCAGAAACGGAGACGCCTGCCACGAAAAGCTGCTCATGCCGATGTCTCCATTATCGAAGCGATGTAAATCTCATTCGACCGTCGGCATACGGCCAAGCCGCACGCCCCATTGACTACCGGCGCCGCCGCTTGTTGACTCAAGCAGCCCTCCCCATCAATTCATCAAAATTGACTACCTTGTCTTCCACCTTGGCTTGACCCAACACCCAGCTCACCACATTGGTTTCAACAGCCAAACCTTCAAACTCAGCCATGCGCTGCGGTTCAGAATAAAGCCATCTTACCACCTCGGCTGGCTGCTCATAGGTCTGGACATAGTCATCAACCAGAGCACGCACCTGCTCCGGTTTGGCCGAGAGATCATGATCCTTGACGACTTCAGCCAAAATCAATCCAAGCGACACACGACGCTTGGCCTGCGTCTCGAACATTGCGGGGTCAAAAGGTATCTGCTCCATCTTCATCCCACGCGCTTCCAGATCGCTTCGCGCAGACTGCACAAGCCTCTGCGATTCCATTTCCACAAGCGCCTTGGGTACTTCCAGCTGAGTTGAGTCTATCAATGCCTGCATCACAGCCTGTTTAACGGAATTTTCAAGCCGCTTCTTTACCTCGCGCTCAACATTGGCCTGAATGTCAATTCGCATTTTCGCCGTGTCGCCGTCAGCAACACCCAGGGACTTGGCAAACTCCGCATCCACTTCAGGCAATTTGGGCTCTTCAACCTTTTGGGCAGACGACTCGAAACTGGCTGTCTTGCCCGCCACTTCCTTGGCACCATAGGTTTCAGGGAAACTTACATCGAAAGTCCTGGTCTCACCTGCCTTCATTCCGGTCAGTCCCGTTTCAAAGTCAGGCAGCATGCCGCCTGAGCCAAGCACGACCGGGACGCCCTCGCCCTTGCCACCAGCGAATTCTTCATCTCCGATACGGCCAGTGAAATCAACCGTTATGCGATCTCCAGACTGGGCCTCACGTGACACTTCCAAATAAGTGACACGCTGTTTGCGCAGGATTTCTATGGTCTTGTCTACTTCGGCTTCCGACACCGTGAACACCGGGCGTTCGATCCGGGCTGCACTGATATCACCGACTTTTACCTCAGGATAGATCTCGAATGTCGCACTGAACGAGATGGTGCTGCTGTCGGACCCTTCGCTTTTCGGTTCAATACGCGGCGTTCCAGCAACGCGCAGGTTTTGGGCGCTGACCACGTCGCTGAAAGCCCTTTGAACAGCATCGCCCAATACTTCCGAACGAACTTGAGGACCATATTGCTGTGTAATGAGCTTGATCGGGACCTTGCCTGGGCGAAAACCCGACATGCGTACGGTGCGCGACATTTGCTTCAGCCGCTGTTCAACTTCCTTGTTGATATCTTCAGCAGGTACCGCCATCGTTAGTCGGCGTTCCAGCTGGCTCAGCGTTTCCAGATTCGTCTGCATTCCTGATCCTAAAATTCAATTCATCAATCATTTATGGTGCGAAGGAAGGGACTCGAACCCCCACGCCGCGAGGCGCTGGAACCTAAATCCAGTGCGTCTACCAATTCCGCCACCTTCGCCATACCATTACCTAGCGCCACCGCGCCGTACTGCCAGCATCGCACACTTGGAATTGCGATATGCCCGCTCAATCGACCTGAAGCATTCAGGCACCCATCTTGAACATTGCCAATTTTACCTCAAGCCCCCCTATACTGTCAGCCCAAGCTTTTGAAACCCCTTGAAAAATAGGGCTTTTAGCAGGACAAATTTGCCTAAGCTGCGAAAATCTGCACCTACGGACTGCCCGTTCGCACGGATGTACATTAACTACGGCGACGACGGACTCCCTTTGTTCTGGCCATTCGCTTACATTTAACGGCATTCCTCAGACTTTCGCGCAATCTTGAAACCACTTCCCATGCCCACCCCAACATTGTCGGTCGGCCACTACGAAAACTTTCCTGTCGCATCGATCCTGCTGCCCGGGCATCTGCGCCAACCGGTTGCCGTTATTTACCGCTTTGCGCGCACTGCAGATGACATCGCCGACGAAGGCGACCTGGATCAAGCGCAGCGACTTGAGGGACTGGAGGCTTATCGCAGCGAACTGAGACGACTCGAGCGCGGCCAAGCTGCGCAGACAGCGATGTTCTCAGATCTGGACCGCGTAATACGCGATCATCAGCTCCCCTATTCCCCTTTTTACGACCTGCTTGACGCATTTTCGCAGGACGTGGTGAAGTCCCGCTACACCAATTTCGATGAAGTTATGGATTATTGCCGCCGTTCCGCTGATCCGGTGGGCCGCCTGATGCTGCACCTGTATCGCGCTGCCGATCCTGGCAATATCACACAATCGAATGCCATCTGCTCGGCACTGCAGCTCATCAATTTCTGGCAGGACGTTGCCATCGACTATCGCAAGGATCGCATCTATCTGCCACAGGATGAATTGCATCGTTTCGGCATCCACGAATTGCAAATTGCCGATGGCCTTGTGGACGAACGCTGGCGTAAACTGATGGCGTTTCAGGTCGGCCGCGCTCGTGCGCTGCTGCAATCCGGGGCACCACTGGCCACACGCCTGCCCGGACGTATCGGACTGGAATTGCGGATGATCGTGCAAGGTGGATTGCGCATTACAGACAAACTGACCGCAGTCGGCTACGACGCATTCCGCCATCGGCCGGTACTGAAATCTCTGGACTGGCCACTCATGCTCGCGCGCGCGCTAGCCATGTAACCAACGAACAAAACGATAAACTCAGTACTGATATTAATATGACCCCGGACGAATATTGCCAACAAAAAGCAGTCCAGAGCGGATCGAGCTTCTACTATTCATTCCTGTTCCTGCCGCCTGAACGTCGGCGCGCGATCACCGCACTGTATGCGTTCTGCCGCGAAGTGGATGATGCCGTTGACGAACCCACCGATCCTGCGGTGGCGAGCGCAAAACTCGCCTGGTGGCGGACCGAGGTGGCGCAACTCTACGCCGGAAATCCGCAGCACCCGGTGACGCAGGCACTGGTGCCTGCAATCATTCCTTTTGACATCACCCATGCACGCCTGTCAGAAATCATGGACGGCATGGAAATGGATCTCAACCAAAGTCGATACCTCGACTACGCCAACCTCAAAGTCTACTGTCACCGAGTGGCCGGTGTTGTCGGTCTGCTGGCTGCCGGCATATTCGGATACCGCAATCCGCAAACACTGGAATATGCTGCAAAACTCGGCCTTGCCTTTCAACTCACCAATATCATCCGCGATGTCGGCGAGGATGCGCGCAAGAACCGCATCTACCTCCCGATGGATGAAATGAAGCAGTTCAATGTCACCGCATCAGACATCCTGAACGCGCGGCATAGCGACGGATTTTCCAGTCTCATGGCCTTTCAGGCCGAACGTGCCGAAAGCGGCTACGCAGAAGCCATGGCATTGCTGCCAGACGAAGACCGCCGTACGCAACGACCCGGGCTGGTCATGGCGGCTATTTACCGCACCCTGCTGCGGGAAATAGCCCGCGATAACTTCCAGGTATTGCAGCAGCGCACGGCCCTCACGCCATTGCGCAAACTGTGGATCGCCTGGCGCACCTGGATAACCGCCTGACAGTACTCGCGCCTCCCCAGAAACAAAGAAGCAATATGATCATATTATTTACGTAAACAATCTTCAATTCAACTGTAATTATTTTAAATGATCACATTGATTTCAACAATAATTGCAACCCCGGCTTGAACATGCAAAAGCGCACGAGATGATGCATGTTGCCATCGTTGGCGCCGGATGGTCCGGACTGTCAGCGGCCACCGACCTTGTCCAGCGCGGTATAAGGGTTACCGTGTTTGAAGCCTCCCGCAGTCTTGGCGGGCGGGCGCGGCGAATCACGCTCGACGGCAATGCAGTCGACAATGGCCAGCACATCCTCATTGGCGCCTACCGCGATTCGCTGGCGATGATGCGCAAGGTCGGCGCGAATCCGGATCAACTGCTGACGCGCCTGCCACTGGCATTGCAATATGCGGACGGATTTTCCCTGCGCGCACCAAACCTCCCGGCACCTTTACATCTGGTGATCGCCCTCGCGACCACCCACGGACTGAGTTGGTCGGATCGCCTACTTGCAGCGCGCCTGATGGTAGCGCTGCAGTTGGCACGGTTTTGCGTCGAGCCCGACATCACCGTTGCAGACCTGCTGGCCAGACACAAGCAAAGCCCAGCCCTGTGCAGTCATGTATGGGAACCGCTGTGCGTGTCAGCGCTTAATACACCTGCCCACAGTGCTTCCGCCAGCTGCTTTGCGGCAGTGCTGCGCGACAGTCTCGCGGGGCCACGGCAATCGAGCGAAATGCTCATTCCCAGGGTCGATCTGAGCGCATTGTTTCCGGAACCGGCGGCCAGATTCATCGCACGCTATGGTGGCGAACTGAAGCTGGGGACGCCGGTGCGAAACATCACAATCGTTGCCGCAGATGCTGAAGTTGCCGCACCCGGCAGTGCTTTCCAACTGAATGATGGTACTGAACGCTATACGCACGTCATAGTTGCAGTCGCGCCGCAGCACGCTGCCGCCTTGCTGGCTGGCGACGCCAGGCTCGCGCCGCAGCGCGCCATCATCGACGCCCTTGATTATCAGCCCATCGTCACTTGCTATCTGCAATATCCGGCCAGCATCAGTCTGCCCACGCCCATGCTGGGCTTTACCGGAAACACGGTGCAATGGCTTTTCGACCGCGGGCAACTTGGCGGGAACAAAGGCCTGCTGGCGGCCGTAATCAGCGCCAAGGGTGAACACATGGAACTGGATCAGGCGAATCTGGCGCAGCGGGTACATCTTGAGATCGCAACCTGGATGAAAGTGTCAGGCAGTTTGCCTGCCCCTCAGTGGTCCCGTGTCGTTACGGAAAAACGCGCCACCTTTTCGTGCATAGCCAACCTGCAACGTCCCGCAGCCAAAACGCCTGTGCCAGGGCTGATCCTCGCCGGTGACTATATTTCCAGCCCTTACCCCGGAACGCTGGAAACCGCGGTGCGCCAGGGATTGCTGGCGGCGAAACTGGTCACGTCATCAAACGGGTAGAGTCGTTAGCAGGGTGTTGAATCTGCCCAAGCAAGGTTATTCCGGATCAATGCCTGCCATACGCCCAAGGCTGGTCCAGCGACCTTCTTCTTCCCTGACAAAATTATTGGCTTCTTCGGGCGTCATGGTTATCGCGCGCCCTGCCTCTTCACTCCAGCGGACGAACGCAGGTTCCTTGAGAATCGCGGCGATAGGCTGATACAACGCGTTAATCACATTTCTAGGCGTCTTTGCCGGCACAAACAAGCCGCTCCAAGGCCCGAGAGCGACACCCGGCAAGGTCGTGATCATCAAGGGTGTTTCGAGCATACCCGCCAGCGGCACGGGGGAAGACACTGCAATAGCATGGGCCTGACCCGATTTCATGAAAGGAAGAGAACCTGAAATGGTATGAAACGCGCCTCCCAAGCGCCCACCAACCACGTCGGTCATCATCGTTCCGGAATTGGCGTATCGCACATAGGTGTGTCCGATTTTTCCTGAAGCCTTGTCCATCATCCTGTCGAGAATTTCATGAGTGGAACTGGAGCCCGCAGTCGGGTAGCGCCCGGGGTCCTTTCGCATCTTGTCCAGGAATTGCGCAAAGGTCGTGCCCTTCTCCTCCGGCCTTACCATGAATGCGAAATACGCCTGCTGGAATATCGTCAGCGCGGCAAAGTCCCTGATTGGGTCGTAGGACAGCGACTTGAACAGCGCCTTGGCGGCGGACGTTGCGGAGTTTGTGGAGTAGAGGATGGTATAGCCGTCCGGTGCAGATTTTGCCACCAGCGTGGCACCCAGCGTACTGTTGGCCCCAGGCTTGATTTCGACCACGATGGGCTGACCAATTCGCGGTTCCAGTTGCTTGGCCATCAATCGCGACCAGACATCAGGGGAGGATCCGGCTGCAAACGGAATAATGATGTGGATTGGTTTTGACGGGAAGCGGTCCTGCGCGAACGCCGTCATAGAGCATGCTGCAAGAAAAAATGCCGCGATACTCACTGCCTCTTTTACAACCATACAATATGCTCCTGAATAGGTAGCCGAGAGTCTAAAACATTAGTGCCGCCATGACCTCTGATTTGACGATTACGGATACAGTCTCAACTGGTTTTGCCCGCCACTATCGGCACGACAAACCCCTATCACTCGGGTTCGATTCCCGCTGCTTTGGTCAGGGATAACCAGCGCGCTTCTTCCTTGCGCACGAATGCGTCCACTTCCGCCGGTGGCATGGCCAGCGCCTTGCCGACATTCTCGGAGTACTGGAGTGCCGCCGGCTGCTTCAGCGCTTCGACGAATTGCTTGTACAGATGCTCGATGATGGGCCGCGGCGTCTTCGCCGGCGCCCAGTAACCAGTCCACGTGGCCAAGGTCACCCCGGGCAGGACTTCGGACATGGTCGGCACATCGGGCAGTGTGGGCAGGCGCTCGGGCGAACTCACCGCCATGACATGCGCCTGACCTGAACGGTGCATCACCAGCGTCGGATTCATGGTGTGAATGATGCCGCCCGTTCTGCCGCCGAGCATATCGGCCACCTGCTGCGCCGGGCCGGTGTAACGGATATAGTTGTGCGTGGTCTTCGCGGCGGTTTCGATCATCTTGCTGATGATTTCCGGGACTACGCTGTTGCCGCCGATCGAATACTTCTCGGGGCTCTTGCGCATCTTGTCCAGGAATTGCCTGAAGGTGGTGCCCTTTTCCTCGTTCCTGACCACCAGCGCGAAATAGGCATCCTGGACCATGACGATCCCGGAAAAATCATTGCTCGGGTCATAGGGTAAAGACTTGAACAGCGCGCGCCCGCCAGACAATCCGGAAACGCCACCATAGCCAATGGTGTAACCGTCCGGGGCCTGCTTCGCCAGATAGGCCAGGCCCAGCAAGCTCTGGGCGCCCGGCTTATTCTCCACAATGACCGGCTGACCCAGGCGCGGCGCCAGGTCCTTGATAACGATGCGGGTGAACGCATCCGGCGAGCCACCCGCCGCGTAGGGAACGATAATTCTGACCGGTTTGGACGGGTACTTGTCCTGCGCGCCGGCCATGCCTGCTGCAAGCAACCCGACTACAATAATTACACCTACCGCTACCTTCATGAGTCCTCCCTCGTTTTGACGCGGTCAAGACACTGTGAAGCCGCACCATGCCCGCATGGTGCTTTCAACCTGGTACTGCTAGCCGGACGATGATCCGCCTATTCCGGCTCTATGCCGGCGGCTTTGGCCAGAGTCAGCCAGCGCGCCTCATCCTTGCGCACAAAGGCATCCACTTCCGCGGGGGGCATGGCCAGCGCCTTGCCAACGTTCTCGGTGTACTGCACCGCAGCGGGCAGCTTCAGCGCTTCTACGAATTGCTTGTGCAAGTATTCAACGATGGGTCTTGGCGTCTTCGCCGGCGCCCAGAACCCCGTCCATGTGGATAGCGTCACTCCGGGCAGCAATTCAGGCATGGCCGGCACATCGGGCAGCGTGGAGAGGCGTTCCGGCGCGCTCACCGCCATGGCATGGCCCTGTCCGGACCGGTGCATCGCCAGTGAAGCATTCATGGTGTGGATGATCCCGCCCGTACGCCCGCCGAGCATGTCGGCTACCTGCTGGGCCGGATTGGCATAGCGTATGTAGGTATGCGTGGTTTTCGCGGAAGTCTCGATCATCTTGTTGAGTATCTCCATGGTCGAACTGGCGCCGCCAATCGAATATTTCTCCGGACTCTTGCGCATCTTGTCCAGATATAGCGCGAATGAAGTGCCCTTCTCCTCGTTTCTCACCATCAGCGCGAAATAAGCGTCCTGGGCAATGATAATTCCAGCAAAATCATTGATCGGATCGTAGTTCAGATTCTTGAACAACGCGCGCGCAGCGGACAACCCCGAATTGGTGGCATAGGTGATGGTGTAACCGTCCGGAGCCTGCTTCGCCGTATAGGCCATGCCCAGCACGCTATTGGCACCGGGCTTGTTCTCGACGATCAACGGCTGTCCGAGGCGCGACTCCAGTCCCTTGATGACAATGCGCGTAAAGGTATCCGGCGAACCGCCCGCGGCATAGGGAACAATCATTCTGACCGGCTTGTTGGGGTAGTTGCCCTGAGCGTGCGCTCCAGCCGCGGCAGCGACCAGAAAAACAAGAACCACATGACGTAGCGACATCAAGTTCCTCCTTCAGTCAGCGTTAGATCAGGTCGGCATTTGGACATGCCACGCTCAAGCTACTCCCCGGATCCCGAACCTGTCAAACAAGTCGCTGCTTGGGCATCAGTTAATCATTGAGCGTCCTGAGCAATCCCACCACGTCGCTGACACGCGACACGGCGATGACTTCGGTACCGGTAACTGCCTGCTTGGGCTGATTGGCCGCGGGGAGAAGTACGCGTGTGAAACCCAGTTTCGCTGCTTCACGCAAGCGATCCTGTCCGCGCGGTGCGGGGCGGATCTCGCCGGCCAGACCGACTTCACCAAATACAGCGAGCCTGGCCGGTAACGGGCGATTGGTCAATGACGACACAATCGCGAGCAGCACGGCCAGATCAGCCGCCGGTTCAGTGATGCGCACGCCACCGACCGCATTGACGAACACATCCTGGTCATAACAGGCGATGCCGGCATGCCGATGCAACACCGCCAGCAGCATCGCCAGACGATTCTGTTCCAGTCCCACCGAGAGTCGCCGCGGATTGGGAGCATGCGCCGAGTCGACCAGCGCCTGTACCTCCACCAGCAGTGGACGCGTCCCCTCCTGAGTGATCAGCACGCATGAACCGGGCACGCCCCGCTCATGCGTTGACAGGAAAATGGCCGAAGGATTGCTGACCCCCTTCAGACCACGATCGGTCATGGCAAACACGCCCAGTTCATTCACCGCACCAAACCGATTCTTGAAGGCACGAATCAGACGAAAGCTCTGGTGCGTGTCGCCTTCGAAATAAAGCACTGTGTCGACAATGTGCTCGAGTACGCGCGGACCGGCCAGCGCCCCTTCCTTGGTGACGTGGCCGACCAGCACGATGATGGTCCCGCTTTGCTTGGCGAATCGCGTCAACTGCGCCGCACACTCCCGGACCTGGGCCACCGAGCCTGGCGCCGAGGTCAATGCCTCGGAATAGATCGTCTGGATGGAATCAATAACCGCTATGGTGGGCCGCGCCGCATCGAGCGCAGCAATGATTTTTTCCAGCTGAATTTCGGCCAGTATTTCCAGCGACTCGGAACCCAGCGAAAGCCGTTGCGCGCGCAGCGCCAATTGCTCGGCAGACTCTTCTCCGGACACATACAACGCCTTCAGGCTCTGACTCATTGCAGCCAGTGATTGCAGCAGCAGCGTCGATTTTCCCACTCCGGGATCACCGCCGATCAGCACCACCTGTCCGGCAACCAGGCCACCGCCCAGCACACGGTCGAATTCGGCATTGCCAGTGGGCATGCGAGGTGCTTCCTTGGAGCGCACCTCGGATAGTTTTTGCACTTTCGATGCAACCGCAATACCGGCAAATCGATGCCGTGTACCCGGCGCCGCCTCCGCCACCGACTCGACCAGGGTATTCCACGCGCCGCAGGCTGGACACTGGCCCTGCCATTTGGGCGAAGCACCGCCACATTCCGTGCAGGAGTAGATTGATTTGGCTTTGGCCATCGCTTTTATGCTGAGCGCTTACGCGCTTACCTTTGAAACCTTGGCAAACTTGAACATTGTGGCAATCATTCGATCACGCAATCACATTAACCGGCACACGGTCTGATAACGCACACAGCATTTCGTAGCTCACCGTCCCAGCAGCAGTCGCAACTTCGTCCGCCGACAATCCCTCGCCCCACAGTGTCACTTCGGTGCCAACATCGGCTTCGGGCAAGGCAGTCACATCAACGAACAGCATGTCCATGGACACCCGCCCCACCGTGCGTGCACGCTGGCCGGCGACCAGGATGGGAGTACCGCCAGAATTGCCTCCGGGAGCCTGGCGAGGATAGGCGTCGGCGTAGCCGACGGCAACGATGGCAATGCGCGCAGCCTGCACTGCAGTGAATGTACCTCCATAACCAACGCGTTCACCTGGACGAACATGCTGAACTGCGATAATACGGCTCTTTAATGTCATCACCGGCCTTAACCCGAAATGCACCGAGGACAATGCCGCATCTTCGCCAAACGGGGTACAACCGTACAGCATGATACCGGGACGCACCCAGTCGGCATGCGTCTCGCGAAAATGAAGGATGGCAGCTGAGTTGGCAAAACTGCATGGCAGTCCCTTGCCAGCGCCTTCAATCAAGCCTTGCATCCGCGACATCTGCTCTGACACGCCTCGCGAACCATCCGCATCAGCGAAATGCGTCATCAACGTGATCCGTCCCACATTCGGGCTGGATCGCAAACGGCCCAATACCGCTTCCGCAGCGGACACAGAAAAACCGAGCCTGTTCATGCCGGTGTTGATCTTGAAGTACACATCAATCGGTAAATCCAACTGCACGCGCTCCAGCATTTCAATCTGATCGATCGAATGCACCACCGCCGTCAGGCTCAAACGGGAAAACTCGAGCAGTTCTTTCGTTGAAAAAAAACCTTCGAGCAGCAAAATGGGCAATGGCACACCGCGCTCGCGCAATTGCATCGCAGCATCCAGTTCCAATAAAGCCAGACCATCGACAGAACCCAGAGCCGGCAGCACACGCATCAGCCCGTGACCGTACGCATCCGCCTTGACCACCGCCCAGATACGCGCACCACGGACCTGCCGACGCACCACTTCGACGTTACTGGCGAGCGCCTGGAGATTGATGGTGGCAGTTATGGGACGCATTGGGACAACGACTTCATGCAGATCGTAAAGGCTTCGAGGGGGTATTTGCAAAAAACGCCATTTTCAAACTGAAAATCATCCGCGATTTGACCACAACTCAACGGCACGGGCCAGTTTGTTGGTGCCTTGAATACTCCTGCGTTCAAGCAGCATGCATACGCCGCATCAGGAACGGAAATTTGCGATGCCCAGATGTGATGTGTAAATACCACCAATAATGGTATAAAGCAGTCTATTGCAATAAGCAGGCGCTGCATTATTTCAACTCATTTCCCATCCGCTGGGTCATCCGCAGGAATTCGACGCGCATGAAACGCGGTTTCTACACCATCATGGCAGCGCAGTTTTTTTCGTCGCTTGCCGACAATGCGCTTCTCATCGCATCCATCGCGCTGCTCGCCGATCTGGGCGGCCCGGCCTGGATGACGCCATTGCTGAAATTTTTCTTCACCGCATCCTATGTGGTGCTGGCTCCCTTTGTCGGCGCATTTGCCGATGCCCTGCCCAAGGGCAAGGTCATGTTCGTGACCAACATGATGAAGATCTCCGGCTGCATCATGATGTTTTTCTACGAATACCTCAGCATCCCGGGCATGCCGATTTACTCCACAGTCATTGTCGCCTACGCCATTGTGGGCTTGGGAGCCGCCGCGTATTCACCCGCAAAATATGGCATCCTGACCGAACTGCTTCCGCCCAACCAACTGGTAGTCGCCAATGGATGGATCGAGGGTCTCACTGTCGCGTCGATAATCCTGGGGACTGTCCTCGGCGGCGCGCTGATCAGTCCGCGCATTTCTTCCCTGTTATTGTCGGTAGACTTCCCGATCTTCAACACGGGCGTGGACACCCCGGCTGAGGCGGCCATTATGGTTATTGCCGTTTTTTACATCACCGCTGCAATCTTCAACACCTACATTCCCGACACCGGCGCACGCTATCGCCGCCAGCCTCGCAACCCGATAACCTTGAGCAGAGATTTCATCAACTGCCTGTTCATCCTGTGGAAGGACAAGCTCGGTCAGATATCCCTGGCAGTGACCACGCTGTTCTGGGGAGCAGGGGCAACACTGCAGTTCATCGTATTGCGCTGGGCCGACAGCCATCTCGGAATGCGCCTGGACAAAGCCGCTGTGCTGCAGGGCATCACTGCGGTCGGCGTCGCCCTCGGTGCCGTGCTCGCTGCGCGATTCGTCCCCCTGAGGAAGTCGCTCTCGGTGTTGCCCGCCGGTGCCATCATGGGTACGGCGGTCATGTCCATCATCCTGGTCAGCTGGATGCCGCTGGTGTACACCATACTGGTTGCAATTGGCATGCTGGCCGGCTTTTTTGTGGTCCCGATGAACGCGCTGCTGCAGCATCGAGGCCACGTCCTGCTGTCAGCCGGACACTCCATCGCCGTGCAGAATTTCAATGAGAATATGTCCATACTGATCATGCTGGCGCTCTACTCGGCGATGATCGGAGCCAATATTCACATCGACTTCATCATTATTGGTTTTGGCGCCACTGTGTCGCTGACCATGCTGGCCATAATCCGGTGGCACAAGCGCAATCAGGCGCATGCTGACTCCCTGCATCTCATTGGTCTGCACAAGAGCGAATCCGCACCTGGCAGTCATTGAGCCGGACAGTCGGCCATAGCCGCGACCCGCTCACTTCGAGACGGCACCGAATAGTCGCCCCCGGGCAACAGGCGCAATGCCTTTCCGCTATCGCTCCTTTGCGCCGTTATGCAATACCCGCACCGCCATCAATACACCAGGTCTGGCCGGTGACGAACGCAGACGCATCCGAAGCAAGATACAGCGCCAGCAGACCTGCTTCGCGCAAGCTTCCAGGGCGCCCCAGCGGGACCTGGGCGGCAACGCGGGTGCAGACCTGCTTGTAATACTCAGGGGTCTGCTGCGATTCGTCCGGAAATGATCCAGGCGCAATGGAATTCACGCGTACCCGATAGGGCGCCCATTCCAGCGCCAGGGCTTCGGTAAAACTGATTACCCCGCCCTTGGCTGCAATGTAGGCAGCACCGGCTACGCCACCGCGAAATGCCGCGATGCTGGTCGAGATATTGATAACAGAGCCGCGCCGGCGTTCCAGAAAATACGTGCCAAAGGCCCGGCAGGCGGCGAAGGCCTGAGTGAGATTGACGCCGACAATGGTTTGCCAATCCTGCTCGGACATGCCGGTTTCATTCTGATCAGGCCTTGCGACTATCGGCTTGTTGATGGAATCGCCAACGCAATTCACCAGCACATCGAGCGGACCGAACGATGCGTGAAGGTCACGGGCAAGGCGTTCCATATCGGAACAACTGGCTGCATCCACTGCGAACGCAGCGGCCTTGCCGCCCATGGCAATGATTTCGTCGGCTGCGACACTGGCACTCTTGAGATTCAAGGATGCGATGGCCACTTCGGCGCCAGCCTCTGCAAGCACCAGGGCGATGCCCTTGCCGAGACCACGGGAACCGCCAACGACCAGCATCTTGCGATTGGTTATATCGTACTCAGGTAAGATCATCTGCAATTGTCCCGATAGTCATTGCGCCAGATTGATAAGATGCTTCAGGCAGGCTTCTTTCCGGGCGGGACTGGCAGTCGCTCCATTGGAAAGCGGTCGGTGATGCGGGTGTAGCCATCATATCCGGCCAGCCTGCCCAGCGGATTGAGCAGCCCCGCATTGACATGGTAACGCCCGTTGACCAACCCCTTGCGATAGTGGAACTGCACGACCTCGCCGATCACCATGTCGTAGGGTCTGCGTCCCAACGGCACGATTTGCAGCAGTTTGCATTCCATCTGCACCGGGCAATCGATCAACCGCGGGGGACGCACCTTTAAAGAAGGCGCCGTGCGCAGGCCAGCCTCGATGATTTCATTGACTTCGCCGGCATACTCGATGGCGCAGATGTTCATTTTTTCCTTCAGCGGATCGTCCACGATATGCACCACAAATTCCCCCATCGCGCGGATGTTGCGAATGGTGTCCTTGAGTACGCCGTCCCTGGAACTGGCCGAAAACGCGATGATTGGCGGATCGATGCCAAACGTATTGAAGAAACTGAAAGGCGCGGCATTGGGCCCATCCGGACCGAGCGTTGACACCAGGGCGATGGGACGTGGCACCACCGAACCAACCATAAGCTTGTACTGCTCATCATGATCGAGTTCGTTCGGATCGAATGCGACGCTTTCATCGGCATCTGACTGCATGAATTTACCTTTCTGAGTCAATTCTGGAGTGAGCGGCCGGGGAAATCCCCCTGGTGGCGATCAATGCGAACTATGCTTTTCTGGTAAGCACGTTAATCAATTGCCTGACATCCTTTTTGTCCAGGCGCTCCATATCAGCCACAGCATCGGCTACAAATTTTTTCTGCGCCTCCGGCAGAACGGTGCCGACAAATTTATGGAACAAGGCCTTGACGTCATCTAGTGTCAGCGGTTCCTTCAGTGTGCCGGTCGGGTAGGCACGCTCACTGAAGAACTCTCTTCCATCATTCAGTCTGACTTCAAGACGGGCTGGCGTATCCAGCGGCAGGCGTGCGACCCATTCCGGATGAACAATCACTTTTACTTTTGCCCGCCCGGCCTTGTACACCGGATCGTCGATGCGCTCTTCGGCAATGTGCTTGTAATTGACATCGCGATCCATGGCAATCGACGTCAGCGTGTGTTGAAAGCTGAACTGCAAGTCACCGATGGACTTCGGATCAGGACGGTTGCAAATCTCCTGAGCGCCGGTGGCCACATGTGCCGTGATGCTGTTTATCTGCTCATGGCGGATGTCCTCTTTCTTGAGAATGTCGAGCAATCCGTCCAGATAGCGATGATTGTAGAAACAGCAGGCGTACTTCTTGATCCAGATTTCACGGAACTGCCACTCATCACCCAGTCCCCCGAGCAGTTCCTCGGCGCTCACCCGGTCCTTGCCCAGCAGATTGGTGAGGTAGAGCACCAGGTCAGGGTTGCTGCTCATGCCAAGCGCCGCGGATTGTGCCGCGATAAGGCCGTGCAGCGTTTGCATGCTCGTTTCGAAATAATGGGCATCCGTGCCGAAATTGATATAACTGATCGGCGTGCCCGACATTGCCAATCCGAAACTGGATGCTGTTTGTGTCGCGTTCAATTTCATCGCACGGGCAGCGAGCGCCGCTGGCCCGACCGACGGGGGAACAATTGACAACCCCATGTGCCCCTGCGGGTAGAACTGACAGGTCCGTGCCATAACTTCCAATCCGACTGCCGATGCTTCCAGCATCTCGGCACCGGATAGTGACAGTTTTTCGGCTAGGGGGAACAACATCGGAAACGTGGTTATGTCCCAGCAAGTGCCAGTATTCAGGCGATCATCTTCCAGCTCCGACTGATGGGCAAAAAAAGCGTTGGCAAACACTGCTTTCCACAATGACGCCTTGAAATCACAGCCGACGAGGCCGATTTCGGAACCATCCGGATCCGCCTTGACGAAGGCGGCTGTCTTTTTCCCTGAAGGCATGGCCGAACCGGCCAGCATACCGGCGACAGTCTTGAGTGCCAGCTGCTTCGCCGAAACGATTGCCCCCGGGGTCATATCCGCAACCCCGGTATTGACGGTAAATTCGGCCAGACGTGTCGCGACTTCCAGGCTCATTTCAACTCCTTGGCATTTGATTGAAAGCGTTTGTTTTTCGCGCTTCTAGGCAGTAGTGGCTGCGCCTGCCGCGCGGAATGAAAACTTTTCGGTGATATTGAACTGCGACTAGTTCGGCGTGATTCCGGCGTCACGCACGACACGCCCCCACAACTCCACTTCGCGCTTGATCAATGCACCGAATTCGGCAGGCGTGAAATACGCGGTATCCGCACCCATGGTGACCAGACGGGCCTTCACATCCGGATTCTGCTGTGTCAGATGAACAGCTTCATTGATCTTGCCAATGACAACGGACGGCGTGCCTGCCGCGGCCACAATCCCGTACCAGAGCGTCGACTCATAACCGGGCAAGCCGCTCTCTGCCACTGTTGGCACGTTCGGCACCACCGCAGAACGCTTGGGCGTCGCCAGCGCGAGCATGCGCACGCGACCTGCTTTGACCTGGGGCAGCACCTCGACGAGGTTGTTGAAGTAGAGTTGCACCACGCCGCCCATCAGATCGATCATCGCTGGACCGCCGCCCTTGTAGGGCACATGTGTCAACTGCAATCCCGCCATCTGGGCAAAGCGCTCCATGGCCAGGTGCGTCGATGTCGCAGTTCCGGACGATGCGTAATTGAACTTGCCCGGCTGCGATTTGATCAGCGCTATGAGTTCAGCGACGTTGTTGGCTTTGACTGAAGGGTGCACGATCAGGGCATTGGGCACATCAACGAAGTAGGCGACCGGAACAAAATCCTTGACCGGGTCGTAGCTGATTTTCTTGTAGATAGCATGGTTGATGGTCAACATGCTGGCATAAGTCATGAGGAGCGTATAGCCATCGGCAGGCGCTGCCAGCACGGCATCGGCGCCAATCATTCCGCTGGCGCCGGCACGGAAGTCCACAATCACCGGCTGCCCCAGGTGCTTGGTAATGCCGTCAGCAACCATTCGGCCAAGAACGTCGGTGCCGCCTCCTGCCGCGGCCGGCACCACCAGACGAATTGGTTTGTTCGGATATTCCTGCGCTGCTGCATTCATTGAATTGAAAATGAACGCCAAGGTCGCCGCAGCCAGTACGCGGCGAAAAGTACGGGATAGCTCCATTGTTATTGCCTCCATTTAGCGCACTGCTGACAACTGCATTCGCGGAATGCCGACTTGGCTGCCGGATTACCTTGCGGCCTGTACGGTCTGTCAGGCGCGGCGCAAACTCACCCTGCCCCGCAAATCCGACTATCGAATTATAAGTTCAGGATTTGAACCGGGTTCTGCTCTACGGCTTTTACGCAAAATCAAGGCACAACCTCATAGAACAACAGGTTCATCCGGCAACTCATTGGGATTGTCACCCGCAGCCGGAAAGTGCGCAACCAGCAAGTCGCTGACGGCTTCCAGCGCGATCAAAGCGCCCTCTTCGTAAGCACTCCTTGAAAAGCAGCGCTGCATCTCGCCGCAGATCGTCTCCCAGGCCGTCGCCCCTACTTTGGCATGAATGCCACGGTCTGCAACGATTTCCACCCTGCGCTCGGCAAGCAGCACATAGATCAGCACGCCGTTATTTTGCGCGGTATCCCATACCCGCAGCGAACTGAATACGTCGACCGCACGCAGGCGGGCATCCGGGTTGCGCAACGCAGACCAGGGCGCCAGACCGCCTTCTACGGCGAATCGAAGTTCGCCGGAGTGACGCTGCTCCTGCCGTGCAATGGTGTCGGCGATGCGCCGCAATACGGCTTGCGGAAAAGCCCGCCTGAGCGTCCAGTCCTCGCACCACAAGTGCCGCAATACCCGGCTGATGGACAATTTACCCATCACCAGCGTCCTGAAGCGCCGCCGCCGCCGAAGCCGCCGCCGCCACCACCAAAACCACCTCCACCGAAGCCACCACCACCAAGCCCGCCCCCACGGAACCGGCCATGCGAGGAACCGGCAAATAGTGAAAAGACAAACCCGATCAGTGCAATGACAATGGCTGCTGCCACCGAACCGATAACCGCCCAGACAATCACGCCGGCAATGCCGCTACCGACCGCCGCCCCGCCAAACTTGCCCAGCACACGCCCGAGCAAACCATTGACGACGGTCAATCCCACCAACAGCACCAATATCATCTGCAGGTCCATGCCTCCTGTGGGAGATGCTGCACCACGCGGTCCTGGCGCTGGCAACTTTTCGCCCTCGATCAGCTTCATGATGCTCGCCACGCCTTGGGTAATGCCACCAGAAAAATCACCATCGCGAAAATGCGGCACAATGATTTCCTCAATAATGCGCTTTCCGATCGCATCGGGTATGGCTCCCTCCAGACCATAGCCGACCTCGATGCGCAAGGTCCGGTCGTTTTTTGCCACCACCAGAATGACACCATCGTCCTTGCCGGCGCGACCGATCTTCCAGGCCTCTGCAACGCGAATCGAGAATTGCTCTATCGCCTCCGGTTGAGTGGTTGGCACAATCAGTACGGCAATCTGGCTACCGCGCTGCTGTGCAAATGCCTTCAGCCGGGAGTCCAGTTCGCCAGCTTGAGCCGCCGAAAGCGTGTGGGTCAGGTCGTTGACCGCGCCTCGCAATGGCGGCACCGGTTGCTGCGCCAATGCCGGCATCGCAAGCACCGCCAACGCGAGTACCGCCAGCGACAGGAGCGCAGCCGTCACGAAACGCTTGGCGCCCGCCACTAAAACCTGACAACGGTGCGCCTCCGACATCACGCGCAAATACATGCCGTCCAGACATCGCTGCATTCCCGTACTCTCTCCCCTCCGGGGGGACCCGTACATGGATCTCCGACGAACTCTATCGACGGGAACGACGTCATTCATTGCGGTTACTTCACAGCCGGAGCAGGTGCGGATGGTGCTGGCTTGTCGAAGCTGACGGTCGGCGGTGCGCTGATGGCCTTTTCATTGTCTACCGTGAAATTGGGCTTGACTGCATAACCGAACATCTTTGCAGTCAGGTTCACCGGAAACTCGCGCACCAGCACGTTGTAGTCCTGAACTGATTTGATGAAGCGATTACGTGCCACCGTAATGCGGTTTTCGGTGCCTTCCAGTTGAGCCTGCAAATCGCGGAAATTCGCATCGGATTTCAGTTGCGGATAGTTTTCCGTTACAACCAGAAGGCGCGACAAGGCGCTGGACATGCCAGCCTGTGCATCCTGAAAGCGCTTGAATGCAGCCGGATCATTGACCAGTTCCGGGGTTGCCTGAATGCTTCCAACGCGCGCGCGCGCTTCAGTAACCTGGGTCAGAATCTGCTGCTCCTGCGTTGCGAACCCCTTTACCGTGGCCACCAGATTGGGAACCAGGTCGGCACGCCGCTGATATTGGTTCACCACCTCGGACCAGGCCGCCTTGACCTGCTCATCCCCGCGCTGGATGTCGTTATAGCCACAACCACCCAGTGCCAGTGCCAGCAACACGAATAAGACAGTCCATAAATTGCGCATCAGCCTTCTCCACATGAACAAGGGAATCTCGAAACCGATATGCGGGCGGACAACCCGATTTGCAAGTGCGTACCGCATCATAATGAATCAGTGTAATCGCGAAGAGTAAAATGCGTTGGTAAGCCTGTGATGCTTCGCGTACGTCATTTGGATCTGGTTTCATCATTCGGGGAGACTCCCCACATCCACTCCCAACCTCTTTAACGATTTTGGCAAACGCTGAAATAAAATCTGGGCATATCCATTGCAACAAAGATTGCGCTTTACCCTGACTTTTGGTGCGCTGATGGCCGTTGGGCCGTTTGCAATCAACATGTACCTGCCCAGCCTGCCCACGCTGCAGCGGACTTTTAACGCAAGCCCGGCACAAGTTCAACTGACACTGGCGGTCTACTTCATCGGCCTGGCCATTGGACAAATGCCTTATGGCACGCTGGCCGACCGCTGGGGCCGACGCCCGCCCATGCTGCTGGGCATGATCATCTTCACTGTCGCGTCAATAGGTTGCGCATTGGCCGACTCCATTCTGGCACTCGCCGGCTGGCGTTTCCTGCAGGCGCTGGGCGGCTGCTCCGTGATGGTCGTCGTACGCGCCATCGTTCGCGATCTCTTCTCCCCAACCGAAGGCGCGAAAGTATTTTCAACGCTGCTGCTGGTCACCGGTATTGCCCCAATCGCGGGTCCGCTCGTAGGTGGCTGGGTACTCGTCAGCCTTGGTTGGCAGGCCATTTTCTGGTCGCTGACGCTCTATGGTGTTGCCAGCGTGCTGACCATCTGGCTGGCCTTTCCGGAAACCCGCAAATCGGCCCCCCATACGCGCAAGGCTCACGCGCCATTGCTGAGTCAGCTGATCATTCTGATGCGTGATCGCGTATTTGTCGGCAATGCCCTGGCTGGCGGCCTGTCGCAAACCACCATGTTCGCCTATATCGCCGGCTCCCCCTACGTGTTCATTGAATACTTTGGTGTGGCACCGGAATCGTACGGATGGCTGTTTGGCATCAACGCGTTTGGATTGATTGCCTCGACCCAGATCAACCGTGCCCTGCTCTCCCGCCTCGGCCTGGAACGGGTGTTGATGATTACCAGTACCGTCGCCGCCGTGGCCGGCATGGCGCTGCTGGTGGTGGCACTCTTCGGTATTGGCGGACTCACCGGAGTCATGCTGCCCTTGTTCGTGTGCGTATCCACAATTGGTTTTGTATTTCCGAACACATCAGCGGCGGCGCTGGTCAATCACCCGGAACGGGCCGGACTCGCATCAGGGGTACTGGGAACGATGCAGTTCGCATTGGCCGCCGTCGCCAGCGTCCTGGTCGGTATGATGCAGGCACAAAGCCCCGTGCCGCTGGCCACCATCATCTGTGCCGTTACGCTGTCTGCCTTGCTCGTGCGGCACCTGATACTGCCGCGTGAACCGTCGCTAAAGAAGCGACGCAATTGACACGACACGATTGAGTCGGACTACTGCAGGCAAGTAGTCCTGGCCGGATTGCCGACACATCCGCCGGGGAGCGACGGACTATTGGTAATGGCGATTGAGCATCCGGCAAGCAATACGCAGCACAGCAGCATCAGTTTCTTCATTGTTCCTGCCTGCCCTCATCAGTCCGCATCGCCCCCTCCCGCTTTGTCACTCCCCAACAGACCTTGCGCCTGTTCCGCCGGCAGCGCTTCGACGCCCTTGAGTTTGCGTTCCATCTGCCGCGTGCGCGTTTCCGCCTTGTCGATGGAGTTGGCCACGGCGGCCAGCTGGCGCTTGGTATTGGCCAGCACATCGCCGAAATTGGCAAACTCGGTCTTGACGGCACCGAGAATCTGCCACACTTCGCTCGAACGCTTCTCGATGGCCAGCGTGCGGAATCCCATTTGCAAACTGTTGAGCAATGCGGTCAATGTGGTGGGACCGGCGATGGTGACGCGGTAATCCCGCTGCAATGCATCGGACAAGCCGGGACGGCGCAGCGCTTCGGCATACAAGCCCTCCGTAGGCAGGAACAGCAGCGCAAAGTCAGTCGTGAATGGCGGCTCGATGTATTTGTCCCGAATCGTCTTGGCTTCCAGTTTCAAGCGTATCTCGATGGCCTTCGATGCCTCTTCCACGCCGACGGGGTCGGCCCTGTCCTGGGCCGCCAGCAGACGCTCATAGTCTTCGTTGGGAAATTTGGCGTCAATCGGCATCCACAACGGCGCGCCGTCATCGCGACCGCCAGGCAGGCGAATGGCAAATTCGACGCGGTCGCTCGAACCGGGCCGTGTTGCGATATTGGCAGCATACTGCTCCGGCGTGAGTATTTGTTCCAGCAGGCTGCCCAATTGCACCTCGCCCCAGGTGCCGCGCGTCTTCACATTGGTCAACACGCGCTTCAGATCACCGACGCCAGCCGCCAGCGTCTGCATTTCACCCAACCCCTTGTGCACCGCCTCCAACCGGTCAGACACCAACTTGAATGACTCGCCCAGGCGTTTCTCGAGCGTCTCATGCAGTTTTTCATCCACGGTCTTGCGCATGGACTCCAGTTTTTCAGCATTATCCTTTTGCATGCGCTCCAGCCGCTGCTCGATGGTCTGGCGCATTTCGGCCGACGACAGGCGTTGTTGCTCCTGCACGCGCGCCAGTTGCTCGTCCAGCGTCTTGCGAAAATTCTCCATGCGCACTTCATTGGCCGCGAAAAACGCCGCCAGCTGTTGTGCGAAAGCGTCAATCTGGTTGTTCTGAACTGTCGCAATGGAGGTCATCTGCGTGGCGATATTGCGTCCGAAATCCGACAGGCTGCGCGACTGCTCTTCGCGCGCGGCACGTCCCTCTTCGCGCGCATCGGCACGCACGTCTTCACGCAAC
>CANKAJ010000036.1 GCA_947479645.1 Betaproteobacteria bacterium
AAGTTTTCTGCAACTTGGAGACTTGTTCAGTGTTTCCATAGGAGATACTGATTATTTAGGGTGGGGCACACGCTCGGCAAACACTGAAACATTTGGTTGCTCGACAGCTGTACAGCCGCTTGGCAAGTGGCCGGCAACAAACTGCTAGTTCTCCCTGATGCCGGTTTCCCTGATGAAGGCTCCCCAACGGGTAAAATCGTCCCGGATTTTTGCGGCGAACTGATCGCGCGAGCTGCCTTCGATATCGAGGCCGGCGCCCTTGAGCGTTTGAACGACGTCGGGCATGGCCAGCACCTTGACGGTATCTGCATTCAGCCTGTCCAGAATGTCTTTGGGTGTTCCGGCCGGTGCCATCAATCCATACCAGGAATTCACTTCGAAATTCGGGATGCTGTCAGCGACCGTCGGCACGTCGGGAAACAGCGCCGAGCGCCGCAGCGTGGTGACGGCGATTGCCCGCAGTTTTCCCGACTCGATGAAAGGTCGTGACCCTGCGCTGCTGATGAAAGCCATACTGATGCGCTTGCCCAGCAGATCGATGATGACGGGGGATCCGCCCTTGTAGGGAACATGCAACAGGTCGACTTTCTCCTTCAGGCCGAGCATTGCTCCGGCAAGATGGGTCGTGCTGCCGGGGCCGACCGATCCATAGGAAACGGCGCCGGGGTTGGCCTTGGCATGCGCAACGATGTCCCTGACGGTCTTGAACGGCGCGTCGGCCGGAACCAGCAGGATGAGCGGGCCGGACACCAGTTGCGTAATGGGCGCGAAATCGCGTAAGGAGTCATAAGGCAAGGCCTGCATGGCCGGGCTGATCGCAGTGGGGCCAACGTGCGAGACCAGCAATGTGTAGCCGTCAGCCTGTGCCTTTGCGACCACGTCGGTGCCTATCGTGCCGTTGGC
The DNA here is from genome assembly GCA_947479645.1 of Betaproteobacteria bacterium. Lineage (GTDB taxonomy): Bacteria > Pseudomonadota > Gammaproteobacteria > Burkholderiales > SG8-39 > CAIYPG01. Next base: position 904 of record CANKAJ010000036.1, read on the forward strand.
GCCGGGGCGGCTGTCGATCACGATGGGTTGTTTCAGCAGATCGGAGAGTTTTTGCAGGACGGTGCGTGCCACCAGTTCAGAGCCGCTTCCCGGAGTCCATGGATTGATCGCCCGGATGGGTTTGGTTGGATAGCCTTGTGCTGAAGCGAGGCTGTTCGCCAGCAGCGCAACAAACAATACGGTCAGCCTGAGCGCCGATAGTGCATTGATGTTTCCCATCTTGCTTTCCTTTTGTGCCGAGTCCAGTCCTGGTCGAAAGGATACTCCGGTTGCTTGATTTGGCAGGTTTCGCTTGATGGGCTGGCGCGTGTGAAACACGGGCCCTGTGTGCGCATCTTGATTAGAATCCGGTTCCAGGCCGCTTGTAGCACCGCATGCGGAAGCGCTGTTTATCATCTGGCACCGAGACAGGGGATCCCAATTGAATATGCCTTCGGCCACCGAGCGTGGCGCGACCGAGATTATTTCCGGGTGGATTGCCGCCCAATCGCCGCATCGATGCGCTGACTTGCCTGAGGCCGTTCGCAACGAGGCGACGCGGGCACTACTCAACTGCCTGGGCTGTTCCATCGGTGGGGCGGGTCATTCCGCGCGGATCATATGGAATCAGGTTCTCGGTGAATCCTATGGACCGCCGCACGCCACAATCCTGGGTACGCCGCATCGGGCCGGTGTCACACAGGCGGCGCTGGCCAATGCGCTCAGTGCTACCGTCGATGCATTTTGCGATACGCATGCCGAGGCCATTATTCATCCCAGCGCGCCGGTTATTTCTGCCGCGCTGGCACTGGCTGAACAGCGTCGTGCCAGTGGCGAAGCATTGCTGCTGGCCATTGTGCTTGGAATTGAAATTGAATGCCGCCTCAGCAAAGCGATTTCGGTCTCGCCGGCCCACGCCAGTTTCGGCTGGTTGCAGACCGGCATTGGCGGCGGCGTTGGCGCCGCCGTTGCGGCGGGCAGCTTGCTTGGCCTGGATGCACGCCAGATGGCGCAGGCGATCGGTATTGCGGCATCGCAGGCGGCCGGCTTGCGCATCAGCATGGGCACCTATGCAACGCCATTGGTGCATGCGCAGGGCGCCGAGACCGGGCTGCGCGCGGCGCTGCTGGCGGCTGCCGGATTTACCGGCCCGGAGAATGTGATTGAGGGCGAGTTTGGTTTTGCGCAGATGTTCTGCGCCGAGCCGGCACTGTTCCATCTGACCGAGGGTCTGGGAGATCGCTACGAGTTGCTGTCGCTGACTTACAAGGCCTATCCCTGCGGTATTGTCGCGCATGCGGCCATTGATGCGGCGCTGGGATTGAAGGCGAAAGGGGTCGATACAGGCAGCATTGAGCGCATCGAGGCGCGCGTGCATCCGTCGGCGGTGAAGCTGACCGGGCGCCAGCACCCCAAGGACAGCAACGAAGCGCAGTTCAGTCTGCAGCACTGGGCTGCAGTCGCGCTGATTCACGGCACTGCGCGCGTCGCCGATGGCAGTGCTGCGAGACTCGCCGAGCCGGCGGTGGTGGCATTGCGCTCCCGCGTCGAGGCGATTGCCGATCCCGCCATGGCCTCGGATGCGGCCGCCATGACCGCGGTGCTGCGCAATGGCGAGCGCATCGACGTGAGCGTGGCGCACTGCACCGGAAGCGCGGCCCGGCCGATGTCGGACGTCGATGTGGAAACCAAGTTTCGCGGGCTTGCCGAGGGTCAGCTGAATGGCGAGCGCATGGACAATGTAATATCGCTGTGCCGCAAAATCGTAAGCGTGGCGGATGTGTCAACACTCGCGGCTGCGTGCGCGAAGGCTGTGTAGCCTTGTCGTGTTGCAATCGTAAGGCGATTCCGCCCGGGATGCTGAACAAGGTATTTTACTGATATTAATTACAGAGTAATAGACTGCCGATATTATTCATGTTTCTGAAAACGATCATATTGATTTCTTCTGCCTGAGCAGTCCCCCGATGTTGTCGGAGGCGCGTATTTGCCAAGTTTTACCCAGTGAGACCCGGAAGGGACGACGATGCGAGTTTGCAGGCTGTGCACTTTGATCAACTTCCTGGCGTTGCTTTTGTCTAGTGCCCAGGCATTCGCCCAGGAGCCGGCCAATGCCTATCCATCCCGGCCGGTGACCATCATCATCCCGCTGACGCCGGGCGGCGGCGGGGATCTCGAATCCAGGCTGTATAACCAGAAGCTGACGGAAAGTCTGGGCAAGCCGTTCCTGAACGACTACAAGCCTGGCGCCGGTACAACGATAGGAACGGCCTATGTGGCCAAGGCAAAACCCGACGGTTACACCCTGCTCGCCATATCACCGACGTTTACGATTGCGCCGGCCTTTTATCCGGATCTGACCTATGAGGTGAACCGGGATTTCACTGCCATTGCGCAGATGAGCAAAAGGGTCTCCATGCTGGCCATCACGCCCTCGTTTCCGGCGCGGAACATGGCGGATTTCATAGCCTATGCCAAAGCGCACCCCGGCGAAATCAATTGGGGCACCCATGGCGCGGGCAGTGCTTCGCATTTGTGCGGAGCCTGGTTGCAGGGGCTGACCAACACGAAATTCACCTTTGTGCACTACAAGGGCTCCAGCCCATTGACGGTCGATGTGATGGCAGGGCGTGCCCACGCGACGGTGATTGTTTTATCCAGTACATTGCAGCACCTCAAGGCCGGAAAAATCCGGACGCTGGGCATCAGCGGAACGGAACGAACATCGTTGTTGCCCGGCGTGCCAACCGTGCAGGAACAAGGCGTGCCTGAATTTGAATATCCGAGCTGGCTGGGCATCTTCGGGCCGGCAGGCCTCTCGCCCGAGATTGTGGCGAAGCTCAATTCCGAACTGGCCAAAGCGGCGAGGCATCCGGATGTGGTCAAGGCATTGGGTGTCGATGGCAGCATTGGCGTTGGTGGTTCCGCGGATCAGTTGAGGCGACTGGTCGCCACCGAATCGATGCGCTGGAAAACGCTGGCAAAGGACTCCGGCATCAGGCTGGAAGAGTAGGCGGGCAGAAATGCGCAGACAAATCATGGCTAATGCCGTCGCCGGCAGTGCCCGCATGGGAGGAAACCGGGTAAAGTGCAGCGGTTTCAGGCGTCGCTGTCGGTAATCAGGCTGCATTCGTTCTCGTGGTGTTGACCCCGGCTGGAGCTTTTCGCAACGTGCAATGTGCAATGTGTTTCATATGAGGCTATGCCTCACAACCGATTTCAATTTATAAAAGGGGAGTAGACGTGGCCAATCCGTCGATTAGCAGGCAGTTTTCGCACTGGGCAGCCAACCTCAAGTACGAGGACCTTTCTCCCGAGGTTGTGGACAAGGTAAAGGCGCTGATTTTGCATGGCCTGGCCGGCGCCGTGCTCGGTGGCGACATGCCCAAAGTCAAGGAAGCGATCGAACTCACCAAGAAGGAAGAAGGCAGGGCTGACGGTGCGACCATCATCTGGGATGGCGGCAAGGCCACGCGCCTGGGGGCGACGTTTGCCAATGCGGAACTGATTCACAGCTCGGGTCTGTTCGACTCATACCGGATGCTCACGCATCCCGGTCCGGTGCTGATTCCGGCGGCCCTGGCCAATGCCGAACTGGAAGGAAAGAACGGCAAGGACATCATCACCGCACTGGCTGCCGGCTACGAATTCCTGTATCGCCTTTGCGACAAGTTCATCCCCAGCACCGCGGCGCGCGGCTTCCGGCCCAGCCCCATTTATTGCACCATGGGTGCCGCCATGGTGACCGGCAAACTGATGGGCCTCAGCGAAGACGGGCTGGTGTCGGCGATCGCGCTGGCCGCGAATTTTGCGTCGGGCCTGAATGAGGGGCCGCGTTCCGGCGGCAATGAGACCTCCATCCACGAATTGCAGGCCGCGCGCAATGGCGTGTTTGCCGGTGTAATGGCGCGTGCCGGCCACGTCAAGGGCGCGGAACTGACCATCGAGGGCGACGCGGGCTTTTACAACGCGTTCACCGGCAGCAGCAAGGGCAAGCTCAGCTATGCATTCCAGGGGCCGCTGGAAGTGGATATGGCCACCATCACCCAGGGACTGGGCAAGGAGTGGAAGCTGCTCACGACCATGTTCCGCATGTACACGGTAGCCGGATACAACCAGCCGGTCATTGACCTCATTGCGGAGATGAAGCAGCAGCACGGCCTCAAGTCCGAAGACATCGAAGACCTGTCGGTGCGGATGAACTGGATCGAGACGCAATACCCGAGTCCGGCATTCCCACGCTATCCGGACTGGAATGCACCCCGAGTCGGATGCACACACTACTTCGCGGCGCATGCCGCGGTGAATGGCGGTTTCCCGGTTGCCGGCGGCGCGACCTTCGGTCCGACCGGGCACAAACTGGCTGAAGACCAGAAGGTGCTCGATTTCATGATGAAGCACGTGAACCTGGTGCCTGAAAAGGAGCGCGCCATGTTCTCGCCCGGCGCGATTATCACCATGAAGGACGGCGCGAAGCATGTCGGCGAGTATCCCTACCAGCGCATGGAATGGACATTCGATCAGCTGGCGGTGCAACTGCAGCGCTGCCTGCCCGGATATGGTCTGGGCAAGGCCGGGCTCGACAGCCTTGTCGCAACGACGCAGGCGACCGACCAGTTGCCCTCGGTGGAGCGCTTCTATCAGGTGACGCGGCGGCCGTGAAACCACAGCCGCATTTCAGATTCGGGAATTGCCGATGGACGACGCAGAACAGTCACTATTGACGGGCGTGCTGGTGACCGGCGACCTGGCCGTGCGGCCGGTGCGTCCCATCCAGTCGTCGTTCATGAACAGCGTCATTGTCGATCTGCAATACCAGATTGCCGATGACCCCGCGCATTGCCTGCAGAAGTTGGCCAGAGCCATTATCGAACTGACCGGCGCGCAGTCTTCCGGGGTAGGGATTCTTGATAGCAATCAGTCTGATAACTGCTTTAAATGGGTAGCGGTTTCCGGAAAGTGGAAAGAATACGAGGGCCATTCGGTGCCTTGCGACGGCAGCCCTTGCGGTGTGGTCTACGCGCAGCAGGCGCTGCAACTATTTGCACGCCCGGAGCGCTGTTTTCCGATCTTGCGTGAACTCCGCCCAGTAATTGCCGAGGGAATGTATGCGCCCTTCGACGGGGGCTCGGCGGGGCAAGGCGTGGTGTGGGCGCTCTTCCATCGAGAGGATTTGCGATTCGATTCCCAGGACGTGTTTATGCTGCAGGAACTGGCGCGGCTGGCGGTGACGGCATGCGCACGCAACCGTGACTTGGCTGCCCGGAGCCCCTAGCGATCCTGCTTTTGCGGGACAATCGGGTCGAAAAACTTCGCGTAGTAAAACGTCGGGGCAGTCAAACTTCAAGGACAAGCACTATGGAATTCGGACTTACCTGGGCCAAGATTGATGAGATGGAATACGTCACGCGGGCCGAGAAACTGGGCTATACCCACCTGTGGGTGACGGACAGTCAGACGATCCGCTCGGACTGTTTCGCCATGCTGACCATGGCCGCCATGAAGACCACCACCATGAAACTTGGCACGGGCGTGGCGGTACCTGGCCTGCGTCTGGCACCGGTGCTGGCCAACGGCATCGCCACCATCAACAGGATTGCGCCGGGACGCGCTTTTGTGGCCATGGGCACCGGCAATACCGGCATGCGCATGCTTGGACGCCGCCCCATGCGGCTCAAGGAATTCGGAGAGTACGCCAGGGTGGTCAAGGGCCTGATCCATGGCGAAGAGGTGGATTACCCGGATGGTGCCGTCAATCACAAGGTTGGCTTCAAGCTGCTCGACAAGGGCTATGTGAACGTCAAGGATTACATCCCGATGTATCTGGCGGGTTACGGCCCCAAGGCACAGCAACTCGCCGGTGAAATTGCCGACGGGCTGACCACGGCGACGCCGCGTGGCGGCACGCTGGATCAGATCATGGCCAACGTCGAGACGGGCGCGAAACGCTCCGGACGCTCCCTCAAGGATTTTCACCTGTCGGTGCGCGTGAATCTGGTGGTGCTCAATCCCGGCGAGGTGGCCAACTCGGAGCGCATCGTCAATGAATTTGGTCCGGCCTTCATGACGTCCGTGCATCACTCGGTGGACCGGCATCTGGAAACCGGGGAAGACCCCCCGGCGTTTCTAAAGCCGGTGTGGAAGGATTACCTCGCCTTTCACATGAGTCGCCCGGCGGCGACGCGCCAGCAGACGATGCACGAGAGTCACAATGCCTTCGTCAGCCCCGAAGAGCGGCGTTTCATTACAACCGAAGCGATCAAGGCGTTCTGCGTGGTGGGCAGCCCCGAAGCGGTGGCCGATCAGGTGCGTGAGTTGAAGCGCCGTGGCGTGCGGCAACTCATGTGCAACTTTCCGCTGGAGCGCGGCTATCAGATGATCGAGGATTACTCACGCAATGTGATCGAAAAGATTTGATGCCGTGACCGATGGCGGCTGGCAAGTAGCGCCAGGCACCCGCATCGCCGTAACCCGCCTTGAACCGGAATCCAGAAGCTTAAATCCGAAATGAGAGGAACGACATGGCATCAGGTGTATTCGACGACGCACTGATCAAGCAACTCTGGAGTACCGATGAGTTGCGGGCGATTTTCAGCGATCGCAATCGCGTGGCCAAGTGGTACGAATTCGAATCGTCGCTCGCAATCGAGCAGGGCGAAATGGGAATAATCCCCAAGGAAGCGGCCGCTGATATTGCACTGAAGGCCAAAATTGATAACGTTGATCTGGAGGAGATTGCCGTCGGCGTGCGGCGCATCAAGCACCCGCTGATACCCGCGCTCAAGGCCGTGCAGGACCTGTGCAGCAAGGACTTCGGTGAATACATCCATTTCGGTCCGACGACACAGGATGTGCTCGATACGGCAACCGTGCTGCAGATCAAGGATGCGCACATCATTTATCTGCGTGACATGAAGGCGATCGGTCGCGCCCTGGCCAAACTGGCCAGGGATCATCGCAACACGCCCATGGCCGGTCGATCGCACGGCGTGCAGGCATTGCCGATTACCTTTGGCCACAAGGCGGCAATCTGGTTGTCGGAAATGGGGCGCAACTACGAGCGCATGCGCGAGCTCGAAAAGCGCGTGCTGGTGGGCGGCATGGTTGGTGCCGTGGGCACCCAGGCATCGTTCGGGCCGCAGGCCCTCGAACTTGAATATCGTCTCATGCAACGCCTGGGACTGGGTATCGCCGATATCAACTGGCAGCCGGCACGCGACCGCTTTGCCGAGTACGTGTCAGTGCTGGCGATCATGTCGGGCACGCTGGGCAAGATCGCCAATGAGATCGTCAATCTGGAACACACCGAAATCGGCGAGCTGTATGAGCCATTCAGCGAAGGCAAGGTAGGTTCCTCCACGATGCCGCACAAGCGCAATCCGTCCACCTGCGAGGCGGTCGTCGGCGTCAGCCGCGCCCTGCGCTACAACGCTGCGATGGTGATCGAGGGCATGGTCATCGAGCATGAGCGTGATGGTTCTTCATGGCGCGCCGAGTGGAAGGCGCTGCCCGAGTCATGCCTCATGATGGGCGGCATGCTGTCGATGATGAAGTATGTGCTGGAAGGGCTTGAGGTCGATGGCGCGCAGATGCGCGGCAACCTTGACCGGCTCGGCGGTTTCCTGTTGTCCGAGCGGGTCATGTTCGTGCTGTCCACCAAGGTTGGTAAACAGACGGCTCACGAACTGGTCTATGAGGCGTCGATGCGCGGCATTGAGACCGGCATTACCTTTGAGCGTGCATTGATGGAAGATAAAAAGGTCAGCGCCGCAATGTCGGTCGAGGAATTGCGCGCCGTGCTGGACCCCACCACCTATATCGGGCATGCGCCGGCGATTGTGGACCGGGTGCTCGCCGAACAGCAGGCAAGCGGGTGGATGGACTAGCCTAGGAGTGGCGCGGCTGGCGTTGTTTGCCAGCCTCCGCGAGGTTCAAAAAGGTTTTATTAGGGCGGGCTGGTCGGTGTGATTTTTGCCGCGCGCAACAACTCGCGGTGAACCCGGCTGACCCGCTCCACTTCGCCCTTGGCCGGGAAGCGTTCATAGAAGCCCTGGGATCGGAAGTCCGCCAGCAGGTCGCCCCAAGGCGCCAGGCGTGCCTGCCAGCGCGCGAGGCGCCCGTCCTCCGGTTCGGCGTCGTCACGCGCCAGGTCGGCGCATACGCGTATCAGCGCTTTGAGCGTGACCGGCCGCGTGATCATGTGGTTGGCGTTGTTCCAGCCATCACCCCACACCCGTTCCGCCGCCTTGAGAAAATCACGAACGGTGGCGTAATAGCGGTCGGCACCGCGCACGCCTCCGCCCGCCGCCTGGATGCGTCGCCAGTCGCGCTTGACCCAGCGATACAGTTCATTGAACAGTTCTGCCTGCAGTATCCATTTGTCCTTTAGGCTGCGCCCGCCCAGCCGGTTGATCCGGTAACGCAGCGGGCTGTCGGCTTCGCTGTACAGACTGGCGACCAGGCGTGAGGCGAACTTGCGGTCCGGTGCTGCCCAGGACACGCGCTCGTACAGATCGACCAGGTGGCTCTTGTTGATTCGCGTCGGGGTGGAGTTGATGATGACGAACATCTCGGCGGCGAAGTCTTCGCTCCTGCCATCAAAGATCATGCAGGGCACGCTGATTGAGTCGGCTTCCTCAGGGTGCTCATCCAGATAAAAGCGCAGTGCCGCCAGGCGGTGCTGGCCATCGATGATCAGGAACTTCGAATCGGGTTCGGACAGATGGCCGAATCCGCCGGGGCCGGCAGATTGAAAGCGAAGCTTTTCGTGCGTGAACAGCAGCACAGTGCCGGGAATGGGCGGTTGCGATACCGCAGTCTCGTAGAAATTCTTCAGCTGATGCACTTTCGCGCGCGACAAGGTGCGCTGAAAGGCCCCATCGGTGCGCTCGATGCGCGCAATGAATCGCGCAATGTCGTCCTTGGAAGCGATCTTCTCGGCGGGAATCTCGCCGTCTTCGTCGAAGTAGCGGCTGATAAAGCGGACTCGTTCCAGCAGGTCCGAGGCCTGATAGCCACCGAAGTAGAAAATGCTGTCTTTTTGGCGAATCTGCGTGGCAAGCATTGCGATACCTCCCAGCCGGCGTTCAGTAAGTGCGAGGGACTCCCAAATTCGTGAATGATTATATTGTAAAAATCGCGCCTCCCGGTTGCGATCCGGCCCGTGCGCCCCAGCCATGGAGTGTTAACGCTCCTTGCGTGCAGGTCGTGGGCTGGATGGCGGAGCCAGAATGCCGGGGCCGATGGTGCGGATCAATTCCAGCGTTTGCTGCATCAGTGGCGTTGCCGGTCGCTGCGCGGGGATGACCAGCGTCAGATGTGTGGTCAGGGGTTTATTGAATGCCCGTGCCGAGAACCGCTCCGGGGGCTGGCCGCGAATGGCGTTCATGGGCAGCACGGCGTGGCCGTATCCCTCCTGCACCAGGTCGAGGATGGCCGGGACTCCATCAATTTCCAGAACCACTTCAGCACGTGCGCCGATGTTCGCCAGCTGGGTCTCCACCCGCATGCGGATTGCGTTGGGTCGGCTGGGAATGATCAGCGGATAGCGCGGCAGGTCCTTCAGGCGGAGGGGGCCGTCGGTGGCGACCCCGGTCGCTGCGTGCCGCGGTGATATCAGGAACAACTCCTCCTCCAGAAATGGAATGATCTCCATGGCCGGGGACGGTACCGGGTTGTAGATGATGCCGATGTCGATGCGACCGGTAGCAAGCCATTCGGCGATGTAGAACGACAGGCCGCCGATCATGGCCAGATTCGCTGCGGGAAACTGCGCCCGAAAGCTCTTCACCAGGGGAACAGTCAGAAACCTCTCGACGCTGGGTGGCGCCGCGACGGTGACGCGACCGACCGGCGTCCCCATGGTGCGTCCCAATTCGTCGCGCGCCCGGTCCACCTGCTGCAGGATGCCGCGGGCGTGTTCGACAAGGCGCTTGCCGGCATCGGTCATGCTGACGCCGCGGCCATTGCGATACAGCAGATTCTGTTTCAGCTCGATCTCAAGCAGGCGGATCTGGCGGCTCAGGGCTGGCTGGGCAATCGACAACAATGCCGCCGCTTTGGTGAAGCTGCCCAGTTCGGCGACATGCAGGAAATAATCGAGCTGTTTGATATTCATGGGGGGGTAGGTGACCGGATATCGAAAAATGATATATCTACTAGTCTGATTATGCTATTTCATTTTGTCTTGAGTCGGCCGACAATCGACAGGGAATTCTTGATCGGCTGATTGCGCATGCATACCGCCTGCACACGCGTACCGCCGAAGTGGGTACCCTGACCAAAAGCACGACTCGATGCTCAAACATTATCCGAGGAGGGTTCAATGAAGTCATTCCTGAAATCACCCTTGCGCCGCAACGCGCTCAAGGCACTGGGGTCGGCGCCGTTGCTGGGCCTGCTGCCGGGCAGCGCATTCGCAGCGTATCCGGAGCGGCCCATCCGCCTGGTGGTGCCGTTCGCTCCTGGAGGCAATGCTGACATCGTGGGGCGACTGGTGGCCGCCGGCATGTCCCAATTGCTCGGCCAGCCTGTGCTGGTGGATAACCGGGCCGGGGCCGGCGGTGGCGTTGGTGCTGCGCAGGTCGCGCGCGCTGCGCCGGATGGTTACACCCTGCTCTCCGGATCCAACGGGCCGCTCACGGTGAATCCGTTCGTGCAGCTCAATCCCGGCTACGATCCGCTGAAAGATTTTGCACCGATCGGGCTGACCAGCAGCGTGCCGCATTCCCTGATCATCAATCCCGGAGTGCCTGCCAAAAACCTGGCCGAACTCATCGAATTATCCAAGCGGGAGCAGGTCGGCATCGCCACCTCCGGCATCGGCAGTGCGACGCACCTGACGCTGGAGCGCTTCAATGCCCAGACCGGCGCAAAGCTGGTGCATATCCCCTACAAGAGCGGCGGCGCCCTGCTGCCCGACCTCGTGGGCGGCACCACCCAGGGCGCGATGACAGAGATTTCCGCCGCGCTCCCCTTCCATCGTTCGGGCAAGCTGCGCTTCGTGGCCATCGCCTCTGCAAAGCGCACCGAGCTTGCCAGTGATGTGCCCACCATGATTGAAAGCGGCGTGAAGGATTTTGTCGCCGGCAGCTATATCGGCATTCTGGCGCCGACCGGCGTGCCAGGCGATGTCATGGCGCGTCTGCAGACGGCGCTGGTCGCGGCGTTGCGCATGCCGGCCACCCTCGAGAAATTCAAGGAACTGGGTGCCGAGGTGGCGACACCGGAGCAGATGACACCGGCCGGATTTGCCTCCTTCATCCGCCAGGATTACGAAAACTCGCGCCAGGCCGCGAATCTGGCCGGCCTGAAGAAGGAATGAGAAGGAATGAGAAGGAATGAGAAGGAATGAGAAGGCGTGAAACACGTCTTTCGCGTTCATCGTATTTGCAGTGACGGCCGGGTGCTGAGTCCGGCTGTCGCGCCTGGAGACCCTGATGCAAACTGCCATTCCCTGTCTGTTCATGCGCGGCGGCACGTCGCGCGGACCGTTTTTTCTGGCGACCGACCTGCCGGCCGATCCGGCGCTGCGCGACCGCGTGTTGCTGGCGGCCATGGGCTCGCCGGATGACCGTCAGATCGACGGCCTGGGCGGAGCTGATCCGCTGACCAGCAAGATCGGCATCGTCGCGCGCTCCCGGCGCCCGGGCGTGGATCTCGAATTCCTGTTCGGTCAGGTGCTCATTGACGAGGCGCGCGTGGACTACACGCCCAACTGCGGCAATATGCTGGCCGCGGTAGGGCCCTTCGGGCTGGAGCGCGGCCTCGCGAAGGTGCAGGGTGACGAAACCACGTTGCGCATTCTGACCGTCAATACCGACATGCTCTGCGACGTGATCCTGCAGACGCCCGGAGGCCGCATCCGCTATGACGGCGATGCGCGCATCGACGGTGTGCCCGGCACCTCGGCACCGATCAAGATCAACTTCCTCGACACGGCAGGCTCGGTATGCAAGAAGTTGCTGCCGACCGGATCGGTGCGCGACGTGGTTGACGGCGTTGCCGTCACCTGCATCGACAATGGCATGCCGGTGGTGCTCATCAAGGCATCCGACCTGGGGCGCACCGGCTACGAGACAAAGGAGCAACTCAATGTTGATGCCGAACTCAAGGCCCGGCTGGAGGCCATCCGCCTCAAGCTTGGGCCGCTGATGAACCTGGGTGACGTCACGAAGAAGGTGGTACCCAAGATGTGTCTGATCGCACCGCCGAAATCCGGCAGCGGCATCTGCACCCGCACCTTCATTCCGCACGATTGCCACTCGGCCGTGGGCGTGCTGGGGGCCGTGACGGTGGCCACGGCCTGCGTGCTCAAGGGCTCGGTGGCTGACGGCATGGCGGTGCTGCCCGCGGGGGACTCCAAGCTGGTGTCGGTGGAGCATCCGACCGGGGAGTTCTCGGTTGAACTGGGGCTGGATCCCGCTGATCCGCAATCAGTGACGCGCTCGGCGCTGTTGCGCACCGCGCGCCTCATCATGCGCGGCGAAGTCCTGATTCCCTCGAGTGTCTGGGATGGGCCGCAGTCCTCCAGGCTTGCGGCCTGAGCACGCGCGTCCTTCCATTGTGAAAGCGGCAGGATTGACATGAAAATTATTCCCCCGCCGGATCCCGCTCCGGTCAAACTCAACTGGAAGCTGCCTGCCGGTGCCTGTGATGCGCACTGCCATATCTACGGGCCGGCCGCGAAGTTTCCCTACGTGCCGGGCACGCCTTATCTGCCTCCTGACGCCGGCTTCGAGCAGTTGCGCGCGCTGCACGACCATCTGGGACTGGAACGTGCCGTCATCGTGCATGCGGCGCCGCATGGCACGGACTTGCGCGTGACGTTGGACGGAATCGCGCGCAGCGGCGGCGCCTATCGCGGCGTGGCGGTGGTCAGGCCCGATATCACGGATCGCGAACTGGAAGACCTGCACGCCGGCGGTATCCGTGGCATCCGCTACAACTTCGTCGCCCATCTGGGCGGTGCACCGCAAATCCCGGACTTCGAGCGCATGCTGGCACGCATCAAGCCGCTGGGCTGGCATGTGGTGCTGCATTTCGATGCCAAGGACATCCCCGGCCATGCCGACCTGATTCGCCGTATCCCCGTGCCCTTTGTGGTGGATCATATGGGGCGGGTGGAGGCGCAGCACGGTCTTGATCAGGCGCCTTTTCGCATTTTGATGGAACTGATGAAGAATCCGCTTGCCTGGGTGAAGGTGTGCGGTTCCGAGCGGGTGTCCAGCCAGGGCAAGCCCTTTCACGACGCCATTCCGTTTGCGCGAGCGCTCATGGAGGCGGCGCCCGACCAGATACTGTGGGGCACCGACTGGCCGCATCCCAACGTGAAGTGGATGCCCAATGACGGCGAACTGGTCAATCTGTTCGCCCTTTTCACCGATGATGAAACGCTGAGACGCAAGGTGCTGGTCGACAATCCGACCCGGCTGTATTGGAACGATCAGGTGGAACGCATAACACGAGTGACCGGAGCATAAACCCATGAAGACCGTCGTAGTCCGCAACATTCCCCGCGCCGATGCCCAGATCGTGGCCTCGCTGCGCAAATCGGGAACCTCCACCGTGCATGAAGCCATGGGCCGCATCGGGCTGATGAAGCCCTACCTGCGACCGATCTACCCCGGCGATGTCATCGTCGCCAACGACGATGGCGTGGTGGTGGTGCCACTGGCCGACGCCCGGCGGGTAAGCGTGCTGGCGCACGAGCGCGTGGTGAAGGAAAGCGCCAATCGCAAGCGCTATGAAAGTGGCGAACTGGCGCTGGACATCAACAACATGCGCCCGGCGCTGGAAAAGCTCGGGTTGCGCTACGTCGATAATGCCGAGCAACTGAACCAGGAAGAAAAGGGAAAATCATGAAATCGGTCATTGCCTTGTTGCTGGCTGGGAGCGTTGCCGCTTTATCGCCTGCCTTTGTGCAGGCACAGGCCTACCCGAACAAACCCATACGCCTGGTCAATCCCTTTGCGCCGGGCGGCACCACTGAAATCATCGCGCGTACCGTCACGCAGGAACTCAGCAAGAACATGGGTCAGCAATGGATACTGGACAGCAAGCCCGGTGCCGGCGGCAACATTGCGATGGAAGAGGTGGTCCGCAGCGCACCGGACGGCTACACCCTCATCGTTGGCCACATCGGCACGCTGGCAGTGAACCCCTTCATGTTCGATAAATTGCCTTTCGACACGAACCGGGACTTTGCGCCGATTTCACTGTGGGTGAAGGTGCCGCAGCTCTACGTGGTGCACGCCGATGTGCCGGCCAGGGACTTGCGTGAATTCGTGAAGATGGCCCAGTCCAGGCCCGGCACCATGAGTTATGGTTCGGCGGGCATTGGTTCGGCGGGACACCTGGCCACCGAGTACTTCAAGCTGGTGGCCAAGATCGATTTACTGCATGTTCCCTACAAGGGCACCGGTCCGCAGCTCATTGATCTGGTGGCCGGCCGCAATCATTTCGCAGCGCTGGGCACGCCGCCGCTGATGCAGCACATCAAGGCCGGCAAGCTGCGCCCCGTTGCCATCGGCAGCAGCCAGCGCTCGGCGCTGCTTCCCGACGTGCCCACGGTTGCCGAGCAGGGCTATCCGGGCTACGAGACCACGCAGTGGTATGGCCTGAATGGCTCGGCCAAGTTGCCGGCGGAAGTGGTGAAGCGACTGGCTGATGAATCGGCCAAGGCCATCAAGGGGCAGGCGGTGCGCGATCGTTTGAATACCGATGATGTCATTGGCGTGGGTTCCAGTGCGAAGGAGTACGCCGATTTCATTCGCAGCGAGCAGGCGCGCTGGAGTGAGGTGGTGCAGAAGGCGAAAATCCGGCCGGAATGAGGCGATACCGCCAACGTTTGATACCGAATTCAACTGGAGAACTGCATGATCGTTGATTGTCACGGACACTACACAACCTCGCCCAAGTCGCTGGAGGACTTTCGGCAGTCGCAGATTGCCGGACTGAAGGATCCGGCGCACGTTCCTGCCAAGGGCAATCTCGGGATTAGCGATGACCAGATTCGCGAGAGCCTGGAGGGCGCGCAGCTGAAAATCCAGCGTGAACGCGGGACCGACCTGACCATTTTCTCGCCGCGCGCATCGGCCATGGGGCATCACGTCGGCAATGAGACCACCAGCCGCTTCTGGTCAGAGCATTGCAATGAGTTGATTCATCGCGTCTGCACGCTCTATCCGAAGAATTTCGTTGGGGTCTGCCAGTTACCGCAGTCGCCGGGCGTGCCGCCTGCGAACAGCATTCCCGAACTGGTGCGTTGCGTGGAAGAGTTCGGTTTCATTGGCTGCAATCTGAACCCCGATCCTTCAGGAGGTCACTGGAGCGATCCGCCACTGACCGATCGCTGGTGGTATCCGATGTATGAAAAACTGGTCGAGCTCGATGTGCCGGCCATGGTGCATGTCAGCGGCTCCTGCAACCCGAATTTCCATGCCACCGGTGCCCACTACATCAATGCCGACACCACCGCCTTCATGCAGTTTCTGACCTCGGATCTGTTCAAGGATTTTCCGACGCTGAAATTCATCATCCCGCACGGCGGCGGCGCGGTGCCCTATCACTGGGGGCGTTACCGTGGCCTGGCGCAGGACATGAAGCGTCCTCCGCTTGAAGAGTTGCTGCTCAACAATGTCTATTTCGACACCTGCGTGTATCACCAGCCCGGCATTGACCTGCTGCTCAAGGTCATCCCCGCCGACAACATTCTGTTTGCCTCGGAAATGGTTGGGGCAGTGCGTGGCATCGATCCGCGCACAGGGCATTATTACGATGACACCAAGCGTTATATCGACAATGTTGACTGGATCGATGCCGCCGCCAAGGAAAAGATTTTCAACGGCAATGCAAGAAAGGTATTCAGTCGCTTCAATGAGCGCAATGGTGTCTGAGGGTCAATACTAGAACGGGAATTGATGATCTCAAATCAGGTAAGAATGAGCTACTGAAATCGATGTAAAAGTTAATATGATAATAATGAAATTCCCTGCGGCCTGGCCGACAGGCGTGGGTTTCTATACGACCTTGTTGTCTCGTAGCGACTGAACCGCGGCATCGTCCAATCCCAGAATGCCCTTGAGCACGTCAACCGTGTGCTCGCCAAGCCTTGGCGGCGGGGTGTAGCTCGTGATCGGCGTATCTGACATGTGAATCGGATTGGTTCCTATGCGCACACTGCCTGCGGCGGAATGCGGCAGCTCGATCATGTTACCGCGATGCTGCACCTGCGGGTCGGCAAAGACTTCGTCCATGGCGTAAATCGGCGCGCAGGGTACCGTGGCCTCTTCCATCAATTGAAGGGCCTTCTGTCGGGGAAGTGCGGCAAATAATTCCGCCAGCAAGGGCACCAGCGCTCCGCGATTTTTCGTGCGCAGAAAATTATTGCAGAAGCGTTCGTCAGCGTGGATGTCAGGGCGGCCCAATCCGTCGCACATGCGATTGAATACATCATCGTTGGGCGCTGATAGTTGAATTTCGCCATCGGCACAACGGAAGGTCTGCGAGGGAACGCTGGTGGCGGATTCGTTGCCCCAGCGTTCCTGCACGACACCGTTGCAGAGATAATTGCCCGAAGCCAGCGTCATCGCGGAGATGGCACAGTCGAGCAACGCCAGGTCAATGTGCTGTCCCTTGCCCGAGACTCGATCGCGATGATGAAGCGCGGTCATGATCGCACCATAGGCATACAGACCGCCGATGAAATCGGTGATCGGGACCCCGACGCGCATGGACCCGCCGCCGGGTTTGCCGTCGGCATGTCCGGTGATGCTCATCAAGCCGCACATGGCCTGAAAAATACTGTCATAGCCAGGCTTGGGGGCATAGGGCCCGGTCTGCCCGAAGCCCGTCAGCGAGCAGTACACCAATTTGGGATTGACCTGTTTCAGTGATTCGTAATCGAGTTGATAGCGCTTGAGGTCGCCTGCCTTGTAGTTTTCGATCAGCACATCGGCCCAGGCTGCCAGCTTGCGCACGAGTGCCTGGCCTTCTGGCTTGGCCAGATCAATCGTGATGGACCGCTTGTTGCGGTTGGAGCACATGAACATGGGGGCCAATTCAAGATCGGCGCCGGCAAGGTCCTTCACGCGCGCGCCGCCCAATCGCCGTGAGTCATCGCCAAGGCCGGGACGCTCGACCTTGATGACGTCAGCACCAAAATCGCCCAGCAACTGGCCGCAGCTCGGCCCGGCGAGAATGCGTGACAGATCGAGCACGCGAATTCCCGACAGTGCTTTCTGACTCATGTTGATATCCTCATTGGCTGTTTGTGTTGCAAGAAGGTGCCCATGCTTTTAGCAGCGAGGGCAGGGGCTGTCAAAAATTTCGCCGCCTGTTGCCGGCGCGAGCCTTGATGCTCGTGAACGCATGTGAAGCCAGCATCATATCGAAACAATGTTGAACTTGAGATAGCATGACGGCTGTCGAGGCACCTCGTTCGTTTCAGTCCGGCACGATTCACGGATGCCGCACGGATGCGCAATGCCGGATGGCTTGCCAGGGGTGGACTCGAAATGGCAAGAAATGTGGTGCTCCACGATTTTCGATCATAACAAGAGGTAGATATGCACAAGACGCAATCAACGCTAACCGAAGACCAGACTGCACTTCGCGACACCGTCGCGCGCTTCGCGAAAGAGCAACTGGTCGGACTGGCACGTGAACTCGACGAAAAGGACGAATCGGTTCCTGACGAATGGATGAAGCGCTATGCCGAGTTGGGCGTGCTCGGTATCAACGTGCCCGAGGAATATGGCGGACAGGGGCTGGGGCACTTTGAGGCAGTGCTCGCGCTGGAGGAGTTTGCCAAGGTTTCCTCGGCCGTGGCCATGCCGGTATTCGAAGCCAATTTCGGGCCGATGTCGGTGCTGGTTCACTTCGGGCCGGAAGAACTCAAGCGTCGCGTCATTCCGCGCGTGTGTGCCGGCGAGCTAATCGTGGCGGTGAGCATGTCGGAGCCCGATGCCGGTACCGCCCTGACCGACCTGAAGACTCGCGCCGAGATTCGCGGGGATCGGGTGGTCATCAATGGCATGAAGCGCTGGTGCTCGGGTGCAGGGCATTCGCAAGGGTATCTCGTGTATTGCCGCATGGGCGATGGCCCGGGCGCCGCCGGGATCGGCGCCGTGTATGTAGAGAAAGGCACGCCGGGGTTCACCTTTGGCAAGCGCGAGGAATTGATGGGTTTTCGCGGCATCATGACCGCGGACATGTATTTCGACAACGTCGAAGTGCCGGTGGAGAACATCGTCGTGCCGGCCGGGAATTTTCGCAAGCTGATGGAAGCCTTTGACCTGGAGCGCTGCGGCAATACCACGATGTCAATCGGCGTGGCTGCCGGTGCATTTGAATACGCGCTGGCCTATGTCCAGGAGCGCAAGCAATTCGGCAAGCAACTGGTGGAGTTTCAGGCAGTGCAGATCAAGCTGGCCGAAATGGCGCTCAAGGTCGAGGCATCAAGGCTGCTGTTGCATCGTGCCGTGCTGGCCGCAGGCGATGGCCTTCCCTCCATGCTGGACAGTTCGATGGCCAAGTGTTTCGCCAATGAAATGGTGCGCGAGGTCACCGGTATCGCCATGCAGTTGATGGGGGGCTATGGATACAGCAAGCAGTTCGATATGGAACGGCGCTTGCGCGATGCATGGGGTTGGGGTATTGCTGGCGGCACGATTGACGTCCAGAAAACCAATATCGCGGCAGCACTGGTCGGGCGACGGTTCGATCAGCGTCGCTAGTATCGACCTTAGCGTTGCCTGAGGGGCGAGTGCTTGCAGTTTTCAGGTTGAGGCCCGGACAGTTCATTACGGAAGAGGGTTCAGTTCATGACTATTGAAATCGGCATCGATCCATCTGCGTATCTGCGTGACAAATATGCCATCGTCGGCGTGGGTGAAACGACCTATACCCGGGGGTCGGGAAAGACCACGCGGGCAATGGCCGTCCAGGCGGTTCGTAACGCCATCCTCGATGCCGGACTGAAGCCGTCGCAGGTTGACGGCATGCTGGCCTATCAGAATGGCGATGCCTGCTTTTCAACGCCTGTTGCTGGTGATCTGGGCATCCATCTGAATTTTTATATGGACATTTTCGGCGGCGGGTCCTCCGTCGAGGCGCTGATCGGCGTAGCCATGGGCGCCATCGAAGCGGGCATGTGCAAGACCGTGGTGATCTACCGCAGCATGAATGGCTATTCGGGCGTCCGAATCGGCTGGACGGGCGTGCGGGCGGCGCGTCCGGTGGAAGGTGATGCCCTGCACAATCGCGTCTATGGCTGGACCAGCGCCGGGCAGCGCTATGCGATGTCCTTCATGCGGCATATGTATGACTACGGCACAACCTCCGAACAGGTGGCCGCGGTCAAGGTGGCGCACAGCAAGCATGCCTCCAACAATCCCAAGGCCTTGTACAGGAAGCGTGTGACGGTGGAGGATGTGGTCAACAGCCGCATGGTGTGCGCGCCGTTGCATCTGCTGGATTGCTGCCTGGAGACTGACAACGCCACGGCCGTGGTGGTGACCAGCGTGGACCGCGCGCGCGATTGCCGTCATGTGCCGGCGCTGATCGCAGGTGTGGTCGGGCGTGCCTGCCAGCCGCGCACCGATATGCACCTGCAATACGGGCCGGTTTCAACCTCTGTCGGACACTATGCGCGCGAGCGCCTGTGGAAGGCCGCTGGTGTCGGCCCCGAGGATATCGATGTGACCGGCTCCTATGATGCCTTCACGTTCACCACCATGATGCAACTGGAGGATTACGGTTTCTGCAAGAAGGGCGAGGGCGGCGATTACGTCAGCAACGGCACCATCGAACTCGGTGGCCGGCGCCCCAACAACACCAGTGGTGGTGCCTTGTGCGAAGGCTATACGCATGGCGTCAGCATGGTCATCGAAAACGTGCGTCAGCTGCGCCACGATGTCGATGATTCCTGTCCCGTCGGTCCCGATGGGCACAAGCAGCATACTTTCGATTACCGCGAAGGTGGATGCCGCCAGGTCAAGGATGCGCAATTGAGCACCAACCTGGGCTGGGCCGGACCCGACAAGGGGTCGGCGCTGGTCATGCGTCGCGGAACCCGCTGAACTCAATCGAGGATCGCCAATATGACTGATCAAACCACCTACCTTGGCATGTCGTTGTCCATCGAGGAAAACGACGTCGAGAACCGGGAGTATTTCCAGCATTGCTCAACGCACCGGTTTCACCTGCAGTCCTGCTGCGCCTGCGGCCTGCTGCGTTACACGCCCGGCAACGCGTGTCCGTGGTGCGGCAACCTGGAATTGCGCTGGATGCCGGTTGAGGGGCGCGGCGCGGTACATTCCTACACGGAAGTCCGGCACGTCGTTCAGCCGGGTTTCAAGCCGCATTCACCCTATCTGGTGCTGCTGGTGGACCTGGACACGCAAAAAGGCATCCCCACCGAGCATGAGGCGTTACGGGTGGTTGGCAATCTGACCGATGCCGACGGCAAGCTGGCATCACCAGAGGTCGTGAAGACCGTCGGCATTGGTACGCGTGTGCGCATGGTCTTCAGCGACATCGAGCCAGGAATATCCATACCGCAGTGGACCATCGACGAGACCGCGGAGCAGCCGAAACAGGCCTGGCGATTTCCAGAGGGGTAATCGCTCGGGACATTGTTGGACAGGGTCATCTATCGTTATCGTGTAGGTCAGGAGGGCATTGTGAAAGCAGGTATTCCGGAGTTCCGCGGCATTCTGAAATCGGTATGTAGATCCGTTGTTACGCGAAATGGTGCGCGCATCCGCTTGCCCGGATTGGCCATGTTGCTGGCAAGCATGGTTTGCACAAGCGCCTTTGCGCAGACTTATCCTGACCGCCCCATCCGGTTTATCGTGCCGTTTCCGCCCGGCGGGACCACGGACATCATGGCGCGACCCATCGGCCAGAAACTGGGTGATTTTCTGGGGCAGCCGGTACTGCTCGATTTTCGACCTGGAGCGAGTTCCATCGTTGGGGGGGACATTGCCGCTCATGCGACGCCGGATGGCTACACGCTGCTGTTTGGCGGCATGTCGTTATTGACGATGAATCCGGCCACCTTCAAGAAGTTGCCGTACAACACGGCACGGGACTTTGCTCCGGTCGGACTGATCGGTGGCTACAACCTGGTGCTGATTGCGCGCCTGGGCTTGCCTGCGATTACGGTGCCCGAACTGGTGAAACTCGCCAAGGCCAAGCCCGGATTGATTACCTATGGCACGACCGGTGTTGGTGGTCCGCCGCATTTTGGCAGTGTGATGCTCGAGTCCATGGCAGGCATCCGCATGCAGCACATCCCGTACAAGGGCAACACCCAGATCAATACCTCGCTGCTGGCCGAGGAACTCGATATCAGCCTTGGTGGACTGTCATCAGTGCAGGCATTGCTCAAAAGCGGTAAGGTCAAGCTGCTGGCGACTGCGGGTCCCAGGCGCCTCGCCCTGCTACCGGATCTGCCGACGATTGCCGAGGCGGGTTATGCGGGCTATCAGGCGGGCACCTGGTTCAGTCTGGTGACTCGGGCGGGTACACCCAGGGCCATCATTACTCGGCTCAATCGCGAACTCAATCGCGTGCTGAAACTGCCCGAGGTCATTCAGCAGCTGGAGGCCGGCGGCTATGAAGTGGCGGACGGAACCGGCACCCCCGAATCGCTGGCCAAGCTGATCGCCGACGATACCAGGCGATGGGCCGCGCTGGCCAGGGAAGCCAGGATCGAAACGGACTGATTTCCATGGCAGCGGAACGCTCAGGCGTGGCTTGAGCTGCAGCGATCATCGATGGCGGTGACGCTGCCGCGTTTCGACAACAGGACTTTGAAAACATCCACAAGGGAGGACACAATGGCGTCAAAAGAAGAAGTGCTCGCAGCCATGCGCAAGGACATCGGCATGGAGGATCCAGCGGGAGAATGGCTTGTTGTTGATCAGGTGCTGATCAATCAGTATGTTGCGCTCAGTGGCGAGACCGGGTGGATACACACGGACCCGGTGCGCGCAGCCAAGGAGACGAAATTCGGCAACACCATTGCGCCTGGCAATATGGGGATTGCCCTGTTGCCGGGCATGAGTCGCGCGACCTCCGCCTATGGTCGCTACCCGCGCAAATATTCCCTGAACCAGGGCTGGGACCGCATCCGTTATCTGGAGCCGCTGCGGGCGGGTTCGCGCGTGCGCAGCCGCTCCAAACTGCTCGGTGTGGAAGAAGCCGCCGATGGTTCGCTGCGCGTGCAGATTGAATTCCGCATGGAAGTGGAGAACCAGGAAAAGCCCTGGGTGACCGGGATCAAGGTGGGGCGGTTCTTCTACTGAAAACGGTCTTGCTTGCAATGCCTGCCATTTCGGGCTTTGCGCTGCGAATGTAGAGGTAGTGAAGGGCCAACTGCTGTGCAGTGGGCCCGGGACGCATGGACCTATCTCAGAACCAGCAATGCGTCAGCCGCCACGGCACCAAGTCCCTGCGCGCGGACCAGCACCGGATTAATATCCAATTCGACAATCCTGTCGCGCAGCAGCCAGGCGCATTCGGAAACCGTGGCGAGGGTCCGCGCAAGTGCTTCGATGTCACGCGGTGCCTGGCCGCGCACGCCGGAGAATATTGCCGAGGCCCGCAGTTCTCCCACCATCTCGCGCGCGGTGGCCAGGTCGAAGGGGGCGATGCGATAGGTGAGGTCGTGCATTGTTTCCGCGAGCACGCCACCCAGACCAAAGGCCACCACCGGGCCGAACAGCGGGTCATTCACGACGCCGATAATCGTCTCCACGGCGTCACTCACCATCTCCGATACCAGTACGCCCGATAGCGCCGCGCTCGGTGCTGCTTTTCTGGCATTGGCAACGACGGCTGCAACTGCTTCGGAGAGGGCTGTGTTATTGCTGATATGGAGACGCACTGCATCGATGTCGGTCTTGTGGGCGATGTCTTTGGATACAATCTTTACCGCGACAGGGAATTGCATGCCTTCAGGCAGTGCGGCAGGTGCTGCATTGACGGGC
The DNA here is from genome assembly GCA_947479645.1 of Betaproteobacteria bacterium. Lineage (GTDB taxonomy): Bacteria > Pseudomonadota > Gammaproteobacteria > Burkholderiales > SG8-39 > CAIYPG01. Next base: position 23,880 of record CANKAJ010000036.1, read on the forward strand.
AGCAGCGCATCGCGCGTCACGCGGATGCCCATGGCGGACAGGAATTGTTTGCCGGCATGCTCGTCAAGCACAGCTGCCCCGGCGGGAATGCCGGGCAGCAGGCGATCGGCGACCGCGTGCCCGCTGATCAGGTATTCACGCTTCTCTAGTGCGGCGGAGTAGTCGGCCAGCATGCGCATCGCCGCGGCCAGGCGCCGCGGGGATCCCAGTACGGGAATATTCGCCATCTTGAATTCTTGCATGGCGCCCACGGTCATCTCCGGCGGCATGGCTGAAAACACCATGACTGACTTGTGGATGTCCTTCAGCAGGCCGGTGACGGCTTGCGCGACGTTGCGGAATGATTCGCCCGATGCCGTCGCGAAAAACAAGGCGACCTGGTCAATGGCCGGGTCCGCGAGTACCGCTTGCAGCGAATTCAGGTAGCGCGGGATATTGGATTCCTTGACGAAGCCCGCGGTGTAATCGATGGGGTTGTGGGTCGAGGCGATGCTGGGCAGGTTTTCTTTCAGGATGGCCCGGGTGGTTTCCGCCAGGGGGGCCAGCACGAGTCCGAATTCATCGGCAGCGTCCGAGAAATTGACTGCCGAGCCGCCGGAGCCGGTCATCACCGCAACATTGCATCCTTGCGCGCGCCGGCCTGCGAGCAGGCAGCGCAGGGTATCCACGGTGTCTTCGAAATCGTGCACTTCGACGACGCCGCATTGTCTGAATGCGGCACGGTAGATGTCATACGAACCGGTCATGCAGGCGGTATGCGACGCGGCGGCGGTCAGGCCCTGCCGGGTGTTGCCCGCCTTCAGCACCACCAGCGGCTTGCCTGCTGCGAGCGCATAACGGGCCGCGGACATGAACGCACGACCGTCGGAAATACCTTCGAGGTAGGCGAGTATGACTTTGGTATCCGGATCATCCACAAACGCCCGGATCATTTCCGGCGCCTTGATGTCGGTTTCATTGCCGCTAGCGACCAGATAACGAAATCCGATGCCGGCACGCGCAGCCTGGATTACCAGGCTGTTGCCGAAACCGCCACTCTGGATCACGGCGGAGACCGGGCCGGGTTGCAGGACCGGCGGGCGCGTAATGCTGCCGAAACTGGCAAATACGCGCTGGTGGATGTTGACGAATCCAAGGCAATTGGGTCCGATCAGGCGCACGCCGTGGGAACGGGCCGCATTCAGCATGCGGGCCTCGAGGGCAATGCCCTCCGGGCCGGCTTCGCGAAAGCCGCCACCAAACACCACCGCGAAACGAATGCCATGGCGGCCGCACTCATCGATGGCTGCGGGCACGTGGGCGGCCGGCAGCGCTATGACCGCGACATCGCAGGGCTCGCTGATATCCGACACGGATGCAAAGCCTTTCCTGTCACCCACTTCCGGGTACTTCGGATTGACTGGATAGATGCCACCCTGATACCCGTGCTGCTGCAGCACGCGCACGGTCTGCCCGCTGGGTTTGGTCGGATCGCTGCTGGCACCGATGATGGCGATGCCGCGCGGGTTGAACATGCGGGTGAAATCCGAATCAGGCATGCCGATCTCCAGAAGTTCGTCAAATTAAAGTATCGTCGAGAGCGCTCCGCCATCCATGGAGATGCAGACGCCGGTGACGTAACCCGCCCGCTCGGATGCCAGGTACACGGTGGTGTCGGCAATGTCTTCCGGCAGTGCCAGGCGGCGCAGCGGCAGGTTGCTGGCGGCCTTGGCCTGTTGATCGGCGACCGATGTCCCGGTTCGCTTTTCCACGGCCTGCATGCGCAGGAGCTGGCGTTCGGTAATGGTTCCACCGGGATTGATGGCATTGACGCGTATGCCCTTGGGGCCGAATGCATTGGCCAGGCCGGTGGAGACCAGCATCAGGGCTGCATTGGCGGCGCCGCCCGCGAGGTGATTGGGGCTGGCGCGTTTGCCGCCCTGACCGATGATGTTGACGATGTTGCCGCGGCCGCGTGCGGCCATGCCAGGCAATACCACCTGCATGGCATGGATATAGGAGAAGTATTTGGCATCCATGGCATCGTGCCAGGATTGCATGGTGAGATTTTCCGGCGGCGTGTGCACCGCGGCACCGGCTGAGTTGACCAGAATGTCGATTGGACCGAGCAGTTTCTCGGCTTCCGCAATGGCCCTGGTGGCGGCCTCAGGCTGGACGAAATCGGCGACCACTGTCGCGACGGTCAGGCCTTTTTCCTTCAGCGAAGCGGCGGCGATATCCAGATTGGCGCGCGAACGCGATGCAATGATGACCCGGGCGCCTTCTTCGGCAAAGCGCATGGCGCAGGAATAGCCGATGCCCTTGCTGCCGCCGGTGACGAGTACAACCTTGCCTTTCAGATTGAGTTCCATGTTGACAGTTCCTTGTGGTTAAACGGGCCAGTAACGGCGGGAAGCGCTGCCACTTCAATCGACAGCAAAAAAAATGACTCAAAGGTCGATGTCGCCTGCAAGCAGTTGTTTGGATATGACGTGACGCAGGATTTCGTTGGTGCCGTCAGCGACATTGGCCTTGCGCACGCTGATGAAGGCTTCGGTCAGGTGCATTTCGTTGGTGAAGCCCATGGCGCCATGCGCCTGCATCGCGGCATCCACGGCATTCTTGCCGACTTCGACCGCATAGGCTTTGGTCATGGACAATTCCTTGGTAGCAGTCTGGCCTTTGTCGAGCAACTGGCAGACATTGATCCCCATGAGGTGGGCCGCATGCAGGCGCATGGCGGCCTCGGCCAGCGGAAACATGACGCCCTGGTATTCGGAGATCTTCTTGCCGAATGATTCGCGTACCTTTACAAATTCGAGAGCCTGTTCCAGCGCCCAACGGCCAAGTCCGACGGCGCGGGCGGTGTTGTAGACGCGGCCCAGGCCCACACCCAGCATGCCGACCTTGAAGCCTTTGTCCAGTTCGCCCACCAGTTGCTGCGGCTCGACGCGCACCTTGTCAAACTGCAGGATGGCTTCATCGGTACCGACATGGCCCCACATGTTGATGAGACGCTCGACCTGAAACCCTTTGGAACTGGTGGGGACCAGAAAGGTGCTGATGCCGCCCTTGCGCCTGGCGGCCAGTTCCGGATTGGTCACCGCAAATACCACCGCGTATTCGGCATAGGGACTGTTGGTGATCCAGATCTTGCTGCCCGACAGCAGCCAGCCATCGCCGTCCTTGTCCGCGCGCGTCTTGATCATGGCGGCGTCGGAGCCGGCACCGGGTTCGGACAGCGCGAAGCAGATGGAATGTTCGCCCGAAATGAGCTTTGGCAATACGCTGTCGCGCAGTTGCGGCGAAATCTTTTCAAGGACAGGACTGGGGCCCTTGGCCCAGTGGCTGATCATGAATTGCGCCAGCCAGTAATGCGAGCCGCACTGGTGATAGACCTGTTCCCAGGCATAGAAATAGGCGAGGTAACCGAGTCCGCCGCCACCGATGCTTTCGGGCGCGCTCATGGCGTAGTAGCCGGCTCTTGCCGACGCCATCCTTACCTCGCGGATCAGTTCGAGTACCTCCGGGACATAGGCCCCCTTGTCGGTAAAAGTCCTGCGCGCATTGGACAGCAATTCCGCGTTCTTTTCGTGGCGGGGAATGATCTCGGCACGGATGAAGGCGGCAACGCCGTCGGTGATCGCTTTGATTTCGTCTGGAACGTCAAATGCAATGGCGGTCATGCTGTAACCTTGTTTTTCTGGAAGGGGCCTGTACTGAATTTGCGCGGACAGGCTGGGACGCGCATGGGCAAGTCAATTCATCCGGATTCTAGTCTGATTGCGCAGGCTTGTTATACTGGCGACACAGTAAACACCGGTTCCAAGCGCTAAAAAACCGGTGCCCCCGCGATGATGATTGCGTTATGTATATGGCGGGATGCCGAGTTTATTTATTTTCCAAAGGAGGCTTCATGGCTGATCGAATGGGTAACAACCCTACCTACAATTACGAATTCATCAATGTTGAGACGGACGACAAGGGCATCATGACGGTCACGCTCAATCGTCCCGAAAAACGCAATGCGTTCATTCCGACCTGGCACGCCGAGTTGATCGAGATCTGGGGCAAGGTCCACATGGATGATCGTGTGCGTTGCGTCATTTTCACCGGGGCTGGCAAGGCGTTCTGCGCCGGCGGCGATGTCGGGGCCTTTGCCGCGGCAAAGCAAGATCCCATGGACAAGACCCTGAACTGGCTGCGTGACGTCAAGACCACCGTGACCAAAATGATGGAGTGCGACAAGCCCATCATTGCCAAGGTGAATGGCGCTGCCGTCGGCCTGGGTTCTTCATTGGTGGCGGCGAGCGACGTGAGTTTCATTGCCGACACCGCCGTGATCGGCGACACGCATGTCAAGGTGGGTCTGGTGGCGGCCGATGGCGGAACGGCATTGTGGGGCCTCTTGATGGGCGTCAACCGGCAGAAGGAGTATCTGTGGCGCGGTGAACTGATGTCGGGCGAAAAGGCGGCAGCTTTGGGACTGTGCAATCACTGCGTGCCGGCGGCCGATCTGGATCGCACCGTGCAGGAATTTGCCGAGATGCTGGCTTCGCAGCCACCGCGTGCCGTGCAGTGGACGAAACGTGCCATCAATGCGCCGCTCATCAATCAGGTCAGCGCCAACTTCGATACTGCCGTGCCGCTGGAAGTGATCACGGCGAATTCCGAGGATCACGTCGAAGCTGCCCGCGCCTTCCGTGAAAAGCGCAAGGGCGTGTACAAGGGGCGCTGAACGATCCATCCGGTTTGATTCGGAGATCAGCGCATAAGCTGGTGGCAGAGTAACCACAGACACGTGGCCGTGAGCTGCTCTGCACCGCTTGCCCGGGAGAACCTTCTTTTCCAGGCAGGTTGTTGAGTTCAATGTGATGCAATGGTGAGCGAATGACCAAGCGGGTGTTGTCGCATATTCGTGTGCTTGATATGGGCCGTGTGCTGGCGGCGCCGCTGACGGCCCAGTTGCTGGGGGATCTTGGTGCTGAAGTGATCAAGGTCGAGCGTCCTGGAACGGGCGATGAATTTCGCTTCAGCATGCCCAAGGTCAAGGATGAAACGGGTGAGAGTATTGGCGAGTCGGCGTTCTTCTGCAGTTTCAACCGCGGCAAGAAATCCATTACGGTCAATCTGACGCATCCTGACGGCCTGGCGCTGGTGCGCGAGATGGCCGACAAGTGCGATGTGCTGATCGAGAATTACAAGGTCGGTGATCTGGCCCGGCGCGGCCTGGGTTACGAGGATCTCAAGAAAACCAATCCGCGCCTGGTCTATTGTTCCATCACCGGGTTTGGTCAGAGCGGCCCCTACAGCAACCGGCCGGCCTACGATCCCATATTGCAGGCCATGGGCGGTCTGATGGCGGTGACCGGGAATCCAGATGACCAGCCCGGCGGCGGACCGGTCAAGATCGGGCCTTCCATCATCGACATACTGACTGCCCAGAATGGCTCAAGCGCCATTCTCGCGGCATTGCTGCAGCGTGAGCAGACCGGTCACGGCCAGCATATCGACCTGGCGCTGATGGACTCGTGTGTCGCGGCGCTGACACAGCATGCGATCGGCTATCTCAACGGCGGCGATGAGCCACAACGCATGGGAACGGACACCATCGGCAATTCTCCCAGCGGCATGTATCGCTGCTCGGATGGCGCCATCATGCTGGTGGTGGGCAACGAAGGGCAGTTTGCGCGCTTGTGCGAGACCGTGGGCTGCGCGCATCTGATCGGCGACAGCCGCTTCACGTCGAAAATGGCGCGAGTAGCGAATCGTGATTTGCTGCGCCGGGAACTGGAGGAAGGGTTCTCGAAATTCACCGTCAAGGAAGCGCTGGCGGCGCTTGAGAAGGCGGTTGTCGTCGCCGGCAAGTTCAATGAATTTCCCGAGGTGTTTGAGGATCCCCAGGTCGTGCACCGGAAACTGGTGGTGGATGTGCCGCACCCGAAAAATGCCAAGATGCGCCTCATCGCCAGCCCCATACGGCTGCCGGATAGCCCGATCACGTACGCGCCGCCGCCGCTGCTCGGAGAACATACCGAATGGGTATTGAAGCAGTGGCTGGGGAAGTCCGATGTGGATATTCAGAAGCTGCGCGACGCGGGTGCAATTTAGTCAATTCAATTGTGAAAAAGGAGGGGTTCATGCGCCATACGATCAGCCTTAGCCGGCGCCAGCGCGCGGGTGCATTGCGCGCATCGATCTGCGTGAGCATGCGTTTCACGCAGCGTGTTGCGCAGTGGATTATCTTGTTATTGCTGATGCTGCAAGCGGGGTTCGTTGCCGCTCAGCAGGGCTACCCGAATAAACCGATTCGCATTATCACGCCCTATGCGCCGGGTGGCGCAACGACCGTACTCGGACGGCTGGTCGGCGACAAATTGACGCAGGCCTGGGGTCAGCAGGTGTTGCTGGACAATCGTCCCGGGGGCAATACCGTGATCGGTTCCGAAGCGATGGTGCGCTCGGCAGCGGACGGCTACACGCTGTTGCTCATCACCAGCACGCATGTGATCAATTCGGTGCTGTTGCCCAATCTTCCCTACGATGCGGCAAAGGATTTCGCTGCGGTAGCCACGCTGGCCGGCTATGAACCCGTTCTGTTGATTCACCCTTCGGTTCCTGCGAATACCCTGCAGGAGTTCATTGCACTGGCCAGGTCAAGACCGGGGCAACTCAATTACGCGACGGCCGGTGGTAATGGCAGCGCCACCCATCTGACTGGCGAATTCTTCAACATGCTGACCGGGGTCAGGATCAACCAGGTTCCCTACAAGGGCACGGGGCCAGTGTTGACTGCGCTCATGGCCGGCGAGGTGCAGATGCATATCACGCCGCCGGCGATCTTCATTCCCGCCATCAAGGCGGGCAAGATCAAGGCGCTGGCGGTAGGAGGCGATACGCGCCTGTCATCGCTGCCACAGGTGCCGACATTTGCCGAAGGGGGCCTTCCGGCCTACCAGTTGAAGGGCTGGTACGGCGTACTGGCTCCCGCCGCGACGCCCAAACCGATCATCGACAAAGTCTCCGCGGAAATTGGCAGGATCCTGAATACGCCGGATATCCGCGACAAGCTGGTCAACCAGGAAATGGAACCCTTCATCAATACCGCCGATCAGTTCAGTGCATTGATCAAGTCGGAAATCGCCAAGTTCGACAAAATCGTCAAGACGGCGAACATCAAGCCTGGAGAGTAGTTCCGTTCGCGGATGCAAATTGCAATGGATCCACAGGTTGTTTTCTGAATCAGGAGCCTGACAAGGAGTCGCCACCATGAAGAAGCGGTTTGCATTGTCCTGGATATTCGCCGCAGGGCTGCTGGTTGCCGGATCCACGTCTGCGCAGCAGGACTTTCCCAGCAAGCCAGTTCGCATGATCGTGCCGTATGCTCCGGGTGGTGCCACCACCATCGTGGCGCGTCTGATGGGTGAAAAACTGACTGAGAGCTGGGGGCATCCGATACTGGTGGACAACCGGCCCGGCGGCAATGCAGTCATCGGTGCCGAGGCGATGGTGAGATCAGCACCTGACGGCTACACCGTGCTGCTCATGACCAGCGCCCACATCATCCGGCCTTTGCTGACACCTGTCTTGCCCTTTGACACCATCAAGGACTTCGCGCCGGTCGCCACGCTGGCCAGTTCCGAATTGATTTTTGCGCTGCACCCTTCGGTGCCGGCCGCGAACCTGCAGGAATTCATCAGTCTTGCGAAAGCGCGCCCGGGACAGCTCAATTTTGCTTCAGTGGGCAGTGGCGGCTCGACCCACCTGGCGACCGAATACTTCAATATGCTGACGGGGATAAAGACGCAGATCATTCCGTACAAGGGAACGGCGCCTGCGTTGACCGATTTGATAGGCGGGCAGGTGCATTTCTTTGTGAGCCCGCCGACCGACTCGCTGGTTCCCTATATCAAGGCGGGCAAGCTCAGGGCGATTGCCGTTGGCGGTGCCAACCGCAAACCGGCGCTGCCGCAGGTGCCGACATTTGCAGAGGCAGGCCTTCCTGGTTATCAGATGAGTCTGTGGTATGGGATCGAGGCGCCTGCCGCCACGCCGAAACGAATCATCGACAAGATTTCCGGCGACATGGGAAGAGTCATGGGAACGCCCGACATGCGGGACAAGCTGCTGTTGGCCGAACTTGATCCGATGATCTCCACGCCGGAACAGTTTGCTGCGATGATCAAGGTGGAAACGGAAAAATACGCCAGGATAATCCGCACGGCCAATATCAAGATCGAGAATTGATACCCGGCAGCCGGGTATGACAGAAAAGGCGATATCTGAGTATGCTTCCGATTTGATCAAAATGGAGCGCCGCTCTACAGCGGGCGCCGGTTACCGACGTAACGGAGGGAGAGGCCATGGAGAAGCAGTTTGACCGGACCGAGGAAGATCTAGGGAACAGTGTTTTTCTGGAGCACGTCAACACCACGATACCGGACCAGCAGATTGCGACGCTGTTCTATGTGGCGGGCCTCGGGTTGACGCGCGATCCGTACATGATGGCGGGACTGGAAAACATGTGGGTCAATATCGGCCGCAGCCAGATTCACATGCCGACGCGGGAGCCGCAGGTGATTCGCGGACATACCGCAATTGTGCTGCCGAGTCGCAAGGACTTGCTGAACCGGTTGGCCGTTGTAAAGGACAGGCTCTCGCATACCCAGTTTGCCGTGCACGAGACGGACGGATACGTCGATACCGTATCGCCGTGGGGAAACCGGATTCGCTGCTTTGAGCCGGACCTGGCGCGATTTGGTCGCGTCCAGATCGGTATGCCTTACGTGGAATTTGATACGCCACCGAAGTGTGCTGACGGCATTGCGCGGTTTTATCGCCAGATCATCAAGGCGCCCGCGGTTGTCGAGGAGGACGCGCAAGGCCGTTATGCGCGCGTGACCGTGGGCAAGAAGCAGTATCTGTTGTTTCGCGAAACGGACAAACCGGTGCCCGAATTTGACGGGCATCATATTCAGATTTACATCGCGGACTTTTCCGGTCCGCATCGATGGATGAAGGAGCGGGGGCTGATTGTTCAGGAGAGCGATCAGTTTCAGTATCGCTTCCTGGATATCGTTGATCCGGACAACGGCAAGCCCGTGTTCAGGCTGGAGCATGAAGTGCGCAGCATGACGCATCCGCTGTACGCGCGTCCTCTGGTCAATCGCAATCCCAACCAGACCAATCGCAATTTCGCGCCCGGCTACGATGAGGCCATGCCCGAGTTTGGGCACGCCGGCTGAATCGGGGTGATGTAAAATATAACAATCATTAAGAATGGTGCTTTCAGAATTAGTTAAGTCAATGAAAGTGATTATATTTGTTTTATTTTAATCCCTCGTTATCGAAAGGATCGTATTGTCCACCGCCCAGGCTCCATTGATTGAAAACGCAACGCGTGATCTGGCAGCGTTCGCCGCTGCATTGCGCTTTGAGGACATTCCTGCTGCGGTTGTCGAGCGCATCAAGTGGAGTGTCCTCGACAGTATTGGCTGCTGCCTGTTTGGCGCCACCTTGCCCTGGACCAGGAAAGTCGCCGACATGGTGGAGACTGAAGGCGCGCGTCCGGTCGTGTCGTTGATGGGAATGGGAAAAAAGACCTCACCCGCGCTGGCGGCGCTGGTCAACGGGACTGCCGGCCATGCTTTTGAGCTGGATGACATTCACAAGGAATCCATCGTGCATGCCGGCTCGCTCGCCACGCCGGTGGCGCTGGCATTTGCCGAGATGCGTCCCGGGTTTTCCGGCCGTGATGTCATCACGGCCATGGTGGCCGGTTACGAAATCGGCACGCGTGTCGGCAATGCGGCGACGATGCGCCTGTTCTTTGGCGGCTTTCATCCGCAGGGAACTTCCGGTGCGTTTGTTGCCGCTGCCACCGCAGCGCGCGCGCTCGCATTGAACGCGGGACAGTTCCAGCACACACTCGGCATCGTCGGGTCACAGGCCGGCGGCCTGATGGCGGCGCAGGAGGGCGCAATGGTCAAGCGCTTTCACTGCGGCCGGGCAGCGCAGAGCGGCATTTATTCCGCGTTGCTGGCGCAATCGGGATTCACCGGTATTACCGACGTGCTGGAAGCGCCCTACGGGGGGTATCTGAGCAGCTATTCGGACAAGCCCAATCCGGCGCGCCTCACCGATGGCCTGGGAAGCACCTGGGAGACGCTCAACGTCGGTTACAAGCCGCATGCCAGTGTGACCAGCATTCATACGGCACTGGATGGCCTGGCCGGAATCATGCATGAACAAAAACTGGTTGCCGACGACATCGCCAAGGTCGAAGTGGGGATGAGTCAAATGACCTATGTGCATTGCGCCTGGGAGTATCGGGCGCAGGGCGTGACCGCGGCGCAAATGAACCTCTTCTACGGATTGGCGGTCATCGCGCTGGATGGCGTGGCTTTTACGGATCAGTATCGCGAAGACCGCCTGCATGATCCTCGCATCCTGTCTTTCATCGAGCGCGTGCAGGCCTATGTCGACCCGACCATCGAGAGCAGGGGGCCGGCCTTGCGGCATGCCGCGCGTGTCAAAGTCACCACCAACGATGGCCGCAGCTTCGAGAAAATGCTCGATGACCGCCGTGGCAGCCCGGAAAATCCGCTCAAGCAGGATGAGATTGAATATAAATTCAGGCATGTGACGCACTCCTGTCTGTCCGCCGGACACATTGAACGTGTGATCACGCTTGCCGACAGTCTCGATCGGCTGGATGACATTTCAGAACTCATCAGCATCATTGCGGCGCCTGCCGCGGTCTAAGCAAGCTTTGCCCTTACCTCCTCATTCCCCGGCCGCTGCAACTGGCGGCCGTCTATCGGACTCACAGGACAACCCCTACTGGCGCCGCAACTCCCGCACGCTGGCCCTGGGTAATCTCATTGTGAATCTGGGGTGGTCCACGGCATTCGCTTTCCTGCCGCTGGTGGTGCGTGACATGGGCGTGGGCGCCGACCTGGAGCGATGGGTCGGTGCGATCGTATTTTTTTACTTTGCCATGAGTTGTGTGTCCACGCCGGTGTGGGGAGTGCTGGCGGATCACTATGGCCGCAAGAGCATGGTGTTGCGTGCCGGCCTGGGCATGGGGGTCGGATTCATCCTGCTGTCGATGATCACGAGTCCGCTGCCATTTCTGCTGCTGATGATGGTGATTGGCCTGGCCAATGGATACGTGCCGGCCGGGATGGCGTTGATCGCAACCACAACACCGCGCGCGCGGATGGGTGGGGCGCTGTCGCTGGCACAGGTCGGAGCCTGGCTGGGCACCATGATGGGGCCGCTGACCGGTGCCGCACTGGTGGGGGTGCTGCCACAGTATCGCCACCTGTTCACTGTGACAGGCATTGTGATGCTGGCTGCCGGCCTGCTGGCGCTGTTTCTGGTGCGCGAACAGCATGTTCGGCCGCTCCACCCATTGCGCATCGACCTGCGTGCGGACATTCGCCGACTCAGGAAGGTCCCCACATTGGGGGTGTTGTACTACATGAGTTTTCTTTTCGCAGCCACGGTGTTTGGATCAACCACGGTGGTGTCCTTGTTTACCTTGAAAATGCTCGAAATCCAGCCGAATTTTCGCGGTCTTTCGGTGGAGACCTGGATTGCGATTACCGCCTTGGGTCTGACCGTAGCCAGTGTCATTGTGTTGCCGATCTGGGGCGCGCTTTTGAATCGCTACGAGCCTGTCCGGCTTTTGCGTATCCAGTTGCTCGGCAGCTTCGTGACCAGTCTCGCGATTCCGCTGGTGCGAGACCCGCTGGAACTGACGTTGACGCGGCTGCTGTTCGGCCTGTTTATTGCGGGATTGCCGCCCACGCTGATTCGCATGGTCAAGGAGCGTGCCCCCAAGGGGATGGAGGCACGCGCGTTTTCCTACGGCACTGCCTTGCAGAATGTCGGCAGCGGCGGCGCCGCTCTGGTTGCCGGCTTGATGGCGCCTTATCTGGGGTTGCGCGCCTATTTCTGGCTGGCCAGTGGCATGCTATTGGTGGGCTTGTTGATGTGGCGGCGGCTTGAGCGTCATTGATCGAGTCGGGATGATGGTCATACGCAAAGAATCTGTATGCCGTTCAGGCGCTGACGCGGGTAAACTGGTGAGCTCCCACTGATGGTGTCCGACGCAGGGGGCATCAAATCAAGGATGACTAAGTGAACTCACGCATTCCAGCGCCGGGTATGGTCGGCAGTCTCGGCGACAAGCAATTTGACAACAGTTTTGTCCGCGCGTTGCCGGCCGACCCAAATCTGCAGAATGTGCCGCGCGCAGTGCGCAATGCCTGCTATACGCGGGTCGATCCGACGCCGGTGCGCTTGCCAAGACTGCTGGCATGGTCGGAACATGCAGGTCAATTGCTGGGGATCTCGCGCCCGGATTCGGACGAGGGGCTTGTCTCTGAAGTGCTCGGTGGCAATCGGGTGCTGCCAGGGATGCAGCCCTATGCCGCGCGTTATGGCGGTCACCAGTTCGGGCACTGGGCAGGGCAACTCGGCGATGGGCGTGCCATCACGCTTGCAGAGCTGTGGAGCGTGGACGGCAAGCGACACGACCTGCAATTGAAAGGGGCGGGTTCGACTCCCTATTCCCGGACCGCCGATGGCCGCGCGGTATTGCGCTCTTCGGTGCGTGAGTTCATGTGCAGCGAAGCGATGCACCACCTTGGCATTCCCTCCACGCGAGCATTGAGTCTCGTAGCGACGGGTGATGCAGTGGTGCGGGACATGTTCTATGACGGGAATCCGCAAGCCGAACCCGGTGCCATCGTATGCCGTGTCGCGCCTTCCTTCATCCGATTCGGAAACTTCGAGATTCTCGCTGCAAACGAGGAACTGGAACTGCTGAAGCAACTGGCCGATTATGTGATTGGCGAACATTTTGCAGAGTTGGGTGCGCCATCCGCCCGGGTATATGCCCTCTGGTTCGAGGAAATCTGCAGGCGCACCGCGATGCTGGTTGCCCATTGGATGCGCGTCGGATTTGTCCATGGCGTGATGAATACCGACAACATGTCGATACTGGGACTGACGATTGACTACGGACCCTATGGCTGGCTCGAAGGCTACGATTTGCAATGGACGCCCAACACTACGGACGCCCAGGGACGCCGCTACTGTTACGGCAATCAGCCGCACATTGCGCAGTGGAACCTGGTTCGTCTGGCCAATGCATTGGCGCCGCTGATGGCGAATACATCCGCGCTGGAGCAGGGGCTGGCGGTATTTGTCGAAACATTCGAAAACGCATCGAACCAAATGCTGGCCGACAAGCTTGGACTGGCATCAATAGCGCAGGAGGGCGATGAAAAGCTGCTGGGTGAATTGTTCAAGCTGCTGCAGTCGGTCGAGACTGACATGACGCTGTTTTTCCGTTTGCTGGCCAAAGTGCCCGCGGCGCAAACGGCGCAAGACGGTGCGCTGCTGACGCCACTGCGACGAGCGTTTTATGACGAGGGTGCGTTCGCCCCCTCGCAGCAGGCACGACTGGCTGCATGGCTGCGAAGCTTTGGCGCGCGCGTGCGGCAGGAGCAGGTGCCGGAAAAATCAAGAATGGAACGGATGAATCTGGCCAATCCCAAGTATGTGCTGCGAAATTATCTGGCGCAGCAGGCCATCGACGCACTGGCACAAGGTGATGCGTCCATGTTGACGCGTTTGATGGCGGTACTGGAGCGTCCCTATGACGAGCAACCGGCGCATGATGAACTGGCCGAACGTCGCCCCGAGTGGGCGCGCCACAAGCCCGGATGCTCGGCATTGTCCTGCAGTTCCTGAGTCGAGGTTTTTCGTTACGCAGGCGTTATGCTGGGAGGGAAAAGCAAGGTCGCGCCAATAATGCACAATGCAAATTGGCGGGCGTGATCAATGTCATCGTTTCCAGTACATTGTTGGCCGGATCAATTCAATAGTCAGTGAAAGGTTTGTGCATGGGAGCCACAGCAGCAATTGCCGCATTCATCGCCAACACATCTGCGCGGGATTTTCCGGCGCAAGCCGAGGAGAAGTCCAAAAAGGCAATCGCGGATACCTTTGCGGTCATGATCGCCGGCGCGGGGTCCGAGGTGGCCGATCCGCTGCGCAACTACATCAAGGCTTCTGTCTCCCCGGGACCCTATCCCGTGCTGGGGACGGGCATTACCACCGCCTCGGAAACTGCGGCGCTGGTCAACGGGACTTTCGGACACGCGCTGGACTACGATGACGTGTTGTCGATGATGCCGGCGCATCCGAGTGCGGTCATTCTTGCTGCGGTTCTAGCCAGTCTCAACAGTCACGGATCAACTGCGGTCAGCGGCAGGGCGTTGATTGAATCGCACGTGCTGGGCGTGGAAGTCGGCGGCAAGATCGGAATGGGGATGACCGTGGGTCATTACCATCGGGGTTTTCATGCCACCGGGTCACTGGCCCTTTTTTCCGCGCTTGCGTCACTGGCAAAGTTGTATGCGCTGGATGAGGCGACGGTGCGGCAGGCATTCGGTATCGCGACTTCCATGTCGAGCGGCTTGCGGTGCAATTTCGGCACCATGACCAAGCCGCTGCATACCGGCCTCGCTGCCCGCAGCGCCCTGTCTGCCTTCCGACTGGCTGCGGCGGGATTCACCGGATCGCCAGACGCGCTGGAAGCCAAGGCGGGTTTGTTCGCGACGTTGGGTGTGCCCGAGTCGGACGTTGAAGTCACGGTGAAGGGCCTGGGGCAACCCTGGATACTGGTCAGTCCGGGGTTGGCTCTCAAGCAATTTCCCTGCTGCTATGCCACGCATCGCGGCATGGATGCCTTGCTGACCTTGCGCAACAGTCTGGCTTTCAATGCGCAATCGGTGGACAGAATCATCTGCCGCATGCCGCCAGGCGGCATGGAGGTTCTGACTTTTCCGAGGCCGACGACCGGGTTGGAGGGCAAATTCAGCATGGAGTACTGCCTCGCAGCGGGAGTGCTGGATGGAAGCTATGCGTTGCGGACATTCACGGACGAGGCGGTAAGGCGCAAGGACATCGCCGATTTGTATCAGCGTATTGAAGTCGTTGAGGACCCTGCCTGCCGTGGAGACGATCCCCAATTTGAAAAACGCAGTTCCGGCAGCCGTGGTTTTGTCGAAGTCGAAGCGCGTTTGCGCGATGGTCGGCGGGAGACGTGCCGTGTGGCATCACCGCCTGGCGCGCCAGGGCGGGACTTGTCGTGGGAAGACCTGCACGCCAAGTTCAGGGATTGTGCGCG